>JADFRH010000091.1 GCA_022561415.1 Planctomycetota bacterium | reverse complement strand
GAAGCGGAGTAAGGCCCACATTTCGGCCGGGCTAGCGAAGGGAATTTATTGTGGACAGTCGATCTCTTCCAACGCTATCGACCGGATTGTGGCAGAAACTACCGCGGTGCTAAACTGGGGCGCACTGCCATGGAGGTGCCAAAATGGCTAGCGAAGGACCACGGCCGGAGACCATTGATAAGCTAGCAAATGCCGTCTATCCATCCTTTGCGATGCTGGCGGGCATGCAACTTGACCTGTTTACCCCACTCAAAGACGGTCCGATGAACGCCGAGCAAATCGCCGACGCTCTGGGCGTGCGTCCAGATAAACTGAAACGCTTGCTCTATGCACTATTAGCGGCGGAGCTGTTGATTGTGGAAGGGGACCTCTTTTCCAATACCCCCGAAGCCGACTATTTTCTGGTCCGGGGTCGGCATACTTACACAGGCGGGAGGCACCAAGCCATTTGGCCGCGATGGGACGCAATACTGAAGACCGCAGAGACTATACGAACCGGAGTACCGCAAGCTCCAGTCGAACGATCTCATGGAGGCGTTTCGCGACCGCACCGTCAAGATCGACATTCCGTATAACACGCGCGTCGACGACGAGATCAAGATCTACGAGAAGGACTTCAATACCGGGCGGGTTCGGTGGGGTGATTACAGCTCGACCGAAGTTGATCCGGTCGACGACGCGACGTTTTGGACGATACAGGAATACGCGGGAGATGCGGTCGGTCCGAATGAAAACGACCAGCGTTGGGGCACCTGGTGGTCAAGCATCGCGAACTTCGACACCGTTGGCGCATGCTGTAGCAGCGGCGGCATCTGTCTCGGAAACCTGGATTACGCCGCGTGTGCCGCGCTCGGCGCGACGATCCATGCCGATGAAGACTGCAACGACTTCCCGTGCCCGGTCCTTCGAACCTCCTGCGACAGTGCCGCTGACTTGGCGTGCAACCGTTCCGTGACCCTCGACAATCGCAGTATCTCGAACCCGGCGCAGCCGCCGTTCAGTTGCGGGTTCGCCGTGCCGTATGATGGGACCGTTTGGTTCAAGTTCATTGCGACCGACACGACGGCCCGACTGTCGACATGCGGCAGCGTCGGGCAGGACTCGGCCCTGGCGGTCTATGACGGCGAATGCACGGCGCTGACCGAGCTCGGCTGCTCCGAGGACGATTGCGGGCTCAAGGGTTTTCTCTCCGATCTGGCCGTCGAGAACCTGACGCCGGGCGAGTCCTATTTCGTTCAGATGTCGGTGTTTACCCCGAGCGATCGCGGCGTCTATACGTTGGAGCTCTTGTGTCCGGGGTGTCGCACGTCGCTTCCGCCGGAACCGGACCCGTTCCTTACGGATGCCGGCAGCGGAACGAAGAACCGATACGTGTCGTTTCTGGACGTCAACACGGATCGGCGGGTGGCCTATCGTCTGAAGTTCCTGAACATGCCGGCCGGATTCGAGGCGTTCGAGGGCGAAACGATGTGGGTGGGAAACCCGGCCCTGTTAAGCGAGAGCCCGGGGAACCTCTTTCCGTTTCAGGCTCCCGGCGCCGAGACGTTTCAGGCCGCCACCCTGCAATGTACTCCGCGTTTCAAGGACTGGAGCCGGTTGGGCGTGATCCACGTAACGCATCCGCTGATCGTTCCCGGTGCGGTCTACGCACTTCAGGCGATCGGCGATCTCTGTCCCACGGATTCCGAAGAGCGTTTTTCGGCCGATCTGGTGGTGGCGACCAGCCGCTGGGGTGATATCTCCCGAAGCTATGCGGAACTCCCATACGGTCCGCCGGACGGCAGCGTGGATATTCCCGATGTGCTTGCCATACTCAGCAAGTTCGTCGCCGCCCCCGGAGCCCCGATCAAGGCCCGAGCGGACCTGAAACCGGCGCTTCCCGACCGGCTGATCAATATCGACGACGCCCTTGCGGCGATTCAAGGGTTCGTCGGGCTGGGCTACCCCTTCGCGCCGCCGCCGCATCCCTGCCCTTGACGCACGCGGGTGAAGGGTACCAAGCGACACACGGTGACCTCGGCATGGCCCCGGTTTCTTGACATGTTGTCGTAGGGGCGCAAGAATCCCGTGGCGAAACGTCGAAACGGCTGATCGCTGACCGCTGACCCCTGATTACTGACAACCATGGCCAAACCGCAGCTTCAACGTCTCAACGCCGTCACCGTGTGGATGATCCTGTTCGTCGGGCTCTGGCTGACGTCGACCGTCTTTCTCGTCATTCTTTACACCGGACAGGCCGAACTTCAGGAAGAGGTCGATCGAAGCAGGGAGGCGTACGCGAAGGTCATTTCGTCAGCCGAAAAGGGCTCCATCGAATTGGCCAAGCGCGGGCAGGCGCGCGGTCCGACGGTGGTTGGGTTGATAGAAGGAGCGCGAGCTCAAACGGCCGAGCTCGCGACCGGGAATCCGGACGACGATCCGCCTTCGGTTCGGGCCAAGCTGGAGCAGCTCCTCCAGACCATTCAAGCCGGCGGCGTGGTCCCACGCCCGGAGCGTTTTTCCGGCACCTCGTATCACGAAGCCCTGAGCGTTCTCTACAAGGAGTTCGAGGGGCAGGTCGGGTTGTGGCGGGACACTGAGCGGCGCCTCGCCGAACTCGACCAAGAGATTCAGCGACTCGCCCAGGACCAGTCACAACAAAAGGACCTCCTTGACAAGCGGTCCAAGGAGATGACGGATCAGTTCAAGGAGATCGAGGCCGATCGAACCAAGTTCCGCGAAGACGGGGAGGCCCGAATCGCGCAGATCAAGAAAGAGTTCGACGGCAGGAGGCAGCGGAGCGAGGCCGACCTCACGAATGAACGCCGGCAGAGCGGTGAGCTACGGCAGGAGTTGGTCGTTCGGGCGAGCCGGATCGACAACCTTCAGAAGATGGTCAGCAACTATCTGCCCGGACCGGGAGACCTGATAAACGCTCGGAAAGAGGACGGATTGATCCTCAAGGCCGTACCCGGCGACGACGTGGTCTACATCAATCTCGGAAGAAATGACCGCCTGGTCTTGGATCTGGAGTTTGCGGTTTACTCCGCGGAGAGCGGGATTCCGAGGGACGGTCGGTCCAAGGCACGGATCAGAATCGTCACGATCTTTACGGGTTCGGCCGAGTGTGAGGTCGTGCGCCTCCGCCCGGGGGAGATCATCGGCGAGGGCGACCTGATTGCCAACCCGGTCTATGATTCGGATCGAACCGTCAGCTTCGTCGTGCTGGGGAAGTTTGATCTCGATCGCAATGGCGTGATTGACACGGACGGCGCCGCAACGATCAAGGCCCTGATCACCCACTGGGGCGGTCAGGCGCTGACCGAACTGACCGGCCTGACCGATTTCGTCGTGGCCGGCGCCCCACCACGGGCGCCTCGAAAGAATGCGGATCAGACATCCGAACAGGCGTCGCGGGCCAGGCAACGGCAGGCCGCCAGGGATCGGTTCGAGGAAACGCTGAAACGGGCTCAGTTGTTATCGGTTCCCGTGCTTTCAGAGCGCGTGTTCCTCAGCTACTTGGGTTATACCGGGCGGCTCACCGGCCGCTGAGATTGGTGCAGGAAAGGCCCGCCGGCACCCATATCCCTAGTTTTCCTGCAGCAATTATTTGACGGTCCGAGAAGGATCGTGTATACTTACCACAGTTGGGAGGCAACCTCCCTAAACCCCTGGTTCACTTTATTCAGTGGTGATCTCTTGTGCTCATGGTCTCCTGAGCGGCTCGCCTGGGAGTCTGATGGGTCTCGGTGTCGCCACGCAGGCGTTGGTAGCCCTCGTTGGGAAGTTTCGAAGATCTCAAACGGAGCGTTTTGGACCGGGTTGACATCGTCAGCCTAGTCTCCGAGCACGTCACGCTGAAGCGGAGCGGGCGGCGATGGGTCGGGTTGTGCCCGTTTCATGCGGAAAAGACGCCGTCGTTCACCGTCTCTGAGGAGCGCGGATCGTTCAAGTGCTTCGGCTGCGGCAAGGGCGGTGACGTGTTCTCGTTCGTCCAGTACCGCGAGAACGTCGACTTCACCGAAGCGATGCAGATGCTGGCGGATCGTGCCGGCGTCGAGTTTGACGGGTTCCGGCGTGAATCGTCGGGCGGGCACCGGCGCGTCGAGTTGGCGAAAGTCAATGCCTGGGCGCAGCGGTTCTTTCGTGCCCGGCTTCTCGACCCCGTTCATGGCCGGTCGGCGCAGCAATATCTCGAGCGCCGCGCGGTCTCGAACGAGGCGTCCGAGCGGTTCGGTCTGGGGCTGGCTTGCGACGGTCCGGAAAGCCTGAGACGTGCCGCGGTCGGCGCCGGCTTTGACGAGGCGCTGCTGACTGCGGCCGACTTGATTCGACCCAGCGATCGTGGTGACGCCTACGAAACGTTTCGTAACCGGTTGATGTTTCCGATCCGCGATGCGACGAATCGCGTCGTCGGGTTCGGTGGGCGGACGCTGGTCGACGATCGTGCCAAGTACCTCAACACGCGGCAGACGGCCCTGTTTGATAAGGGACGCGGGCTCTTCGGCATTGAGCTGGCGAGGGACTCGATTCACGAGCGCGGGCGCGCCGTGGTGGTCGAGGGATACATGGATTGCCTCGCCGCGCACCAGGCGGGCTTCTGCGAGGTCGTCGCCACGCTCGGCACGGCCATGACCGAGTCGCAGGTCGACCTGCTGCGCCGCTATACGGAAGAAATCATCCTGCTGTTCGATTCCGATAAGGCCGGCGAAGCCGCTGCGGAACGGGCGATTCGCGTGGCTTTGCCACGTTATGTGCGGGTCCGCTTGGCCCGGATCCCGGAGGGGAAAGACCCGAGCGATTTCCTCGCGGACCACGGGAGGGAAGCGTTTTCGGACGTATTGAACGGGGCCGTGGACGCGCTAGAATTCAAGTGGCTTAGGACCCGTGAGCGGTTTCAAACCAGCGGTTCCGAGTTGCAACAGCGAGACGCCGTACTCGACTTTTTGCGTGTCGTCGCCGAGGCGGCCGACGCCACCGCGGTCGATGCCATTCGTCGCGGTCAGATGGTCTTGCAGGTGGCTCATCTGTTGCAGATGGGTCGCAGCGATGTCGAGCGGTTGATGTCGCGCCAGCGTCCAAGCGGGCGTGGCCGGGCGACTCGACCCGGGGAGGAAGGGAAGGAATCACGACCAAGCGAACTGCCCAGCGGCGAACAGGCGGCTTGGACACGTTTGCTCGAAGTCGTACTCAATGATCCCAACCTGCTGACGAATTCCGAGGCGATTCCGGACATGGAACGCATCGCGGATTCGCGAGATCGACGTATCGGATCGATGGTCCGCACTCTTTGGAAGGAGCGAGGAGCATTTCGTCCGGTTGATGTATCAGTCCAATGTGAAGCGCAGGAGGATGCCGAGCGTGTCGCGGAACTCGCCGGCCGCGGTGCGGTCCTGGTCGACTATCCGCGCTGGTTCGATGCCGCCGTGCGGCGCATTCGCCGCGCGATCGAGGACGAAAAGACCGAGCATGACCGCGAACAATGTGTACGGGTACCCGCGGACGATCGTCCGCCGAATGAACTCATGGCGGCCGTGGGGCGGGGCGCATCGGAGCACCGCAGCTTCGCGCCGCGCCGGCTGATCCGAAACCGTAGCGAGACGTAGTCGCTGCGGAGTAGCAAGAAAATGTTTGAGGCACAGCGAGTAGGTATGATCACGACAACTCCGGAAGAAACACCTGTTGATCCGATCCAGGCCGCCGTGGAGGAGCTTCTCGCTATCGGCAAGAAGCGGGGCTATGTCACCTGGGAGCAGATGAACGAGATCCTCCCCGACGACGCGGTCGATCCGAATCAGCTTGAAGTCATCATGATGCGTCTCGAGGAGAGCACGATCGAGACGCTCGACGAAGCCGACGCGGCCAAGTACGAGAGGCAGCGGCGCCGGCGATCCTCCAGGCGTGGCACGAAGAAGCTGGACGAGGCGGGCACCGAATTCACGGAGGATATCAAAAAGAGCCTCAACATGTCCGGGATACCCGACGAGGTCGGCGTCAAGCGGATCGACGACCCCGTGCGTATGTACCTCACCCAGATGGGCGAGATTCCACTGCTGACCCGCGCGGAGGAGATTCGGCTCGCCAAGAAGATCGAGCTGACGCGCATGGCGTTTCGGCAGAAAGTGCTCGAGAGCGACTACTGCGCAGGACTTGCGGTCGAGATTCTCCAGCGGGTCAATGAGGGAAGACTCCCGTTCGATCGCACCATGCGCGTCTCCACCGCGGAGCACGCGGCCAAGCCTCGCATCAGCGCCCGGATTCCGGTCAATATCGCCACGGCACGCGGGCTGTTGGCGAGGAACGAGGAGGCTTGGGAGCGTTTGCGGGCGGTGCGGCTCGCGGCGGCGGTGCGGCGTGAACTGATGGTGCAGGTGCGTGAGCGGCGCCGCAAGATGTCGCGCCTGATTGAGGAGCTTTCGCTGCGCACCAGCCGAATTCAGCCGCTGATGAAGAAGCTCAAAGGCCTTCTGCAAAAGATGAACGACCTGAGCCGCCGGCTCGCCAGCCAGACGCGACGGCAGACGATGTCGGACGAAGACCTGGGGGCCATGCGGGACGAACTCGCGGGCATCGAATCCCTCTGCTTCGAAAAGCCGGATGCGCTGGGCGAGCGGCTTACCGCCATCGAGCGCGTCTTCGGTGAGTATGAGGACTCGAAGCGAAAGCTGTCCGGTGGGAACCTTCGCCTCGTGGTCAGCATCGCCAAGAAGTACCGCAACCGCGGTCTGAGCTTTCTGGACATCATTCAGGAGGGCAACACCGGGCTGATGCGGGCCGTCGACAAGTACGAGTACAAGCGCGGTTACAAGTTCAGCACCTACGCGACCTGGTGGATTCGACAGGCGATCACCCGGGCCATCGCCGATCATGCGCGCACGATCCGAATTCCGGTCCACATGATCGAGACCATGAGCCGCCTGCGCAACATCACCAAGGCGCTGATGCAAGATCTGGGCCACGAACCGACCATCGAGGAAATCGCTCGCAAGGCGAAGATGCCGATCAGCGAGGCCCGCCGCGTGCTCAAGATTTCGCGCCACCCGATTTCGCTGGACCGCCCGGTCGGCGAGAGCGAGGACTCCTACTTCGGAGACTTCATCGAAGACGTCTCGGTGGACTCGCCCGTCAACATGGCCGGCGGCGGTATGCTCAAGGACCGCATCGAAGAGGTGCTCAAGACGCTGACCTATCGCGAACGCGAGATCATCAAGCTGCGCTACGGCATCGGCGACGGCTACACCTATACCCTCGAAGAGGTCGGCAAGATCTTCAAGGTCACGCGCGAGCGCGTCCGCCAGGTCTACATCTCCGTCGACGTCCAGGTCAGCATCATGGCAGCCGAGCCCAACCACATTATCAGGGCCGGGGAAGTCAACCACAGCGTTGGGGCCGGTGAAACAGGTCACGAACTCGAAGTAGTCCGCGAGGTCCACGTCCCCGTCCCCGTCGACGTCCGCCCGATCGGCCAACGGTACGGCAGTAATGGCGTCTACACGAAAGACGGCCTCACCCACCTTTGGAGGCCCATCGCGGACCTGATACCCCCCCGTGATGTCGACATTGACCGGTACACCGAGAGCAGGCGGCGTGATGGCGGCCCTTATTGACGGCTGGTATTCTAGACCGTCAAACCCAATTCGAATCGGGTCAACGAATGCCCGTATGCGGAAGTGAACCTTCACCCCATCGACGATGAGGAAGTGAAACCACCGGCCACCGACGAAAAGCGATTCTTCGTCGATCCGGCCCGGGCCCGGACTGCGCATGTTGATTGTGAACGGCCCCACGCGCAACTCGTCCACGACCAATGTTCCGTACTCGGGGTGGGAGGCGGAAAGGTCATGGGAGGAGGCGTAGAGGAGGACGATAAGGATGGCCGCGGCGACCGAGAGCCCCGTGGCGGCATAGGCTGCCGTCCCGTTTTCTTTCCAGTCCGTCACCTCTTTCTTGTTTGCCCTGCGATAGAGGAGGAAGCCGATGTAAGTGGTGATGATCATTAATTGGATGACGGCGTTCTTGGCCGGCATGAGACCTAACTTTTTTTCCAGTCCCCCGAGAGGCAGGTTGTGCGGGGTAAGCCAGACTCCGCAGCAGATGAAAAGGACCGCCAGCATCCAGGGCACGAATTTCTCATAGCGTTCGCCGCCGGGAATC
>JADFRH010000090.1:2537-8141 GCA_022561415.1 Planctomycetota bacterium | reverse complement strand
CTGTCCCCGGCGCGACTGGCCACGTGGCTTCAGATGCAGCTCTCGGGTGAGCCGGTTGTGGCTGAGGATTCAGCTCCGAGCGGTCGCGCCTCGGCGCAGGCGGACTCGTTCACCGGCGCATCGACCACGGGTCGCGGTCGGGCCTATTTTCAATACGTGGCGCGGTGGATCGCGGATGTGGCCGACGCACTGAACTACGCTCATCAACAGAAGATCATTCACCGCGACATCAAGCCCGGCAATCTGATTCTGTCGACGGACTTTCGGATCATGATCGCCGATTTCGGGCTGGCCAAGATCGCCGATGAAGACACCTACACGCAAACCGGAACGTTGATCGGCACGCTGCGTTACCTGAGCCCCGAGCAGGCGATGGCCAAGCGCACGCGCACGGACCATCGAACCGACATCTACTCGCTCGGCGCGACGATGTACGAGCTTCTCTGCTTTCAGCCGGCGTTTGGGGGCACGGATCAGAAGGAGATTCTAGGCGCCATCATCGCTCGTGATCCGCCGACGCCTCAGAAAATCAGCGCAGCCGTGCCGCCTGAGCTCAGCACGATCTGTATGAAGTGCCTGGAGAAGCTGCCGGACGCTCGCTATGCCACGGCGCGAGCGCTGGCCGACGACCTCAGGCGGTATCTGCAGGATCTTCCGATCGTCGCCAAGCGGCCAGGCCCCATTCGCCGGGCGGGCAAGTTCATTCGGCGACACCGCGCCGTCGCGATTGCGGTTCTGGCCGGGCTCGTGCTCACCGGCGCCGCGAGCAGCTATTTGGTCGGCGAGAAGAGGCGAGAGGCGCGGGTCGCGGAACAGAACGCACTGCAAGCGGCGCGGGTTGCGGAACGGAACGCCCTGGTCGCTCTTGACAAGGCGAAATCCGATCAGAAGGTTCAAGAGGGATACCTGCTCACGCGTCAACAAAAGTGGAAAGAGGCGGCCGAGGCGTTTGACGAGGCGCTCGATCTCAATCCGCAGAACGCCGAGGCGTGGGGCAACTACGCGATCTTGAAAAAGGAGAGGTTCAATTCCGTTGTCCGGCCCGACGCGGCGCTTCTTCGTCAGGCCTTGGAGTACGCGGACAACGCGATACGGTTTGACCCGGATATCGTTCGCTCCTTCAACACCAAGGGCGTCGTGCTCAAAAAGCTCGGACGCTACGAGGAGGCCGCCCGGGCGTACGCGCACGCGCTGGCACTCAATCCGGATCACGGCGAAGCGCACGAGAATCTCGGTGTACTTCACGCTCTGCGTGGCGATTTGGAATCGGCCCAGAAGAGCCTGCTTCGATCAACCGAGATCACCGGAACGTTCGAGGGGTACTGCGAATACCCCTGGCGCAATCTCGTATCCCTCGAGTTGCTGCTGAAGAAGCGCGAAGCCATCGACGACATCCGAAACGCGATCGAATGCAAGAAAGACGATCCGAACTCCTGGCTGCTGCGTGCCCGATCGCGCATCGAGATTCCAGAGCACCAGGACTTCCGAGCCGCGCTGCGTTACGCCGAGAGTGCCGACGTGCTTGCCGAGGGAACCAACGCCATGGCCAAGCGCACGCTCGCGATGGCGCACCTTTACAACGAAGACTACGCTTCCGCGATCGTTAGCGCAGCCGAAGCCATCGAGCTTGATGACGTGAAGACCGTCAATCACTTGATTCGCGCGGTCGCGTACGCGCGTCTTGGAAATCGGGTCGAGGCGAGACGGGAGCATGCCCGTGCGCTCGAGTACTGGCCCGATACGCTGCGTGAGGTCGGCGCCTACTCGGCCAGTGCCCCCAAGGGCATCCTCTGGTTCGAGACCGCCGACTGTCTGCTTGAACTTCGGCGCCGGGTCGAGGAGCTTCTGCCGGGCTCACGGGACGATTCTTGAGCCTGAGGGTTGGGGCGGATACTTGCGATTTCCCTCGGTTGGGGCTATAATAACGCGTGACTGTCCCCGGTCGCCGCTGTTGCCTTGATGAACCTCGTCTCGCGCGGCTGAACCGGTCACATTCCGTACACGGAGGTATTGAGGAAAGGAGTGCGAGCTGTACACCGAGGCCGATAATCTTGTCGTCTTCGGGGTTTCTTCCGACCGGCGGCAAGAAGGTCGTGATCGCCGGCGAGTTCTGTCGCTTGGACGGGTAGAGGGTCCGGCGATTTCGCGAAGGCCGAGCGGATCTCGCTGCACCACCGCGGTCGCTGGATCGCGCCGCGAAAAAACCAGGGGTCTTGGGGTGTTCAAGTTTCGTTCTTTGGTGGCCGCGGCGCTGGTCGCCCTTCTCACGCCTGTAGCTTCCATCGCGATTGAACGGGCGGTGGTGGTTGCGGGCACCGGTCCTTGCAGCGTGGACAGCGACTGCGACGACCAGAGCGATTGCACAGCGGATCGCTGCACGGACGGTTCCTGTCGGTACTTAATCTCCCCGGTCGGCGCCGTTTGCAAAGACGACGGAAACGACTGCACCTACGACCGCTGCGACGATCAGGGAAACTGTACACACCCGAATTGGTCGAGCGGAACGGCGTGCGGCTTGCCCGTGCAGGATGCGTGCGACGAACCGGACATGTGTGACGGACTGGGCACGTGCGTTCTCAACTTCGCGCCGGCGGGTACCACGTGCGGTGAGCCTCAACAGGCGTGCTTCACGGAGCTATGTGACGGCGCCGGGATCTGCGACTTCCAGATTCTCGACGGACCATGCGACGATGCGGATGCGTGTACGGTTCTGGACACTTGCGAGAACGGAGAATGTATAGGCGTGCCGGTCGATTGCACGGGCGCGGGTGACGTGTGCAATGATGCGTTCTGCCTGAACGCCGGCGCCGAGGGCAACTGCGACGATCTGGTTCCCCGCGCGGCGGAAACACCCTGTGACGACGGCGTTTTCTGTAACGGGCTCAGCCTCTGCGACGGCTTAGGAACGTGCGCGGAGGGGAAACCGCCTTGTGTCAAAGAGGAGTTTTGTGTCGAGGCGACCAGCGAATGCCTTCCCGGAGTCGATTGCAACGGGAACGGCGTGCCGGATCAATGCGACCTCACCTGTGGATCGCCGGGCGAATCGTGCGGTCTCTTTCCCGGATGCGGGCAGAGCGTGGACTGCAACGGTAACGGTGTCCCGGACGAATGCGACATTGCCGGGTGCCCGCGCATCCCCGCGTGTGACGACTGCAACCAAAACGGAATTCCCGACGAGTGCGATATCGCAAGCGGCTTCTCGACCGACACCAATCCCGTAGATGGCATTCCGGACGAGTGTGTCACTTCGGCGCCGGGCCAGCATGCCTGGACGGATGACATCTGGAATCTCGCCGGCGGTTACCCGGACAACAACCAGAACGTCGCAAGTCTCTACGTCACTCTGGACGCGGCGCAGGTGTTCCTCGACGAGACCGTCGAGATTGAGGGGCTCAGGATACGTTCCGGGGCGGTTCTAGAGGTCACGCAAATTGGGACCGGTGACCTGATGATCGACCCCATCGATTTGGGTGGCATCACCAATAACGGAATGATCGTCATCGGTAACGATCGCGTGATCGATGTCCGTAGCGGTCCCTTCACCATCGGCGAGGGCGGCACGTTCGTCGGAGATCCGGCCGCAGACCCCACGGTGTCGGCCTCGATGACTGCGCAATCACTCCGACTGCTCCCCACCCTCTGTGGCGCTGACGAGCAGGTGACGTTTCGCGGCGAGATGACCGGGACTCTGTTCGGCGATCTCGAGCTGGACGGTACCGGTGTCTCACCCTGCTCTTGCATGCCCCAGCTCTGCCCCCCCGGCAGCGGTGATACCGTCCGGCCTCAGGGCGGGCGAACGCTACCGATCTTCAAGTATTTCTCCACGGCGGCCGTGGCCGCGCGCGGTGATGGTCGTGCAAGCGGTGGGTTTCCCGGCGGACCCGCGCTGGTGGTTCATGGGTCGTTCCGGGTTCTGTTCGGCGCGGTGGTCGAGGTTCGCCCCGACCCGAAAGGGTCAGGTGAGCCCGTTATCATGCAGCTTGCGGGTGACTTCGACAACCAAAGCGCCTACCCGAGCCTGTTTGATTGGGTCGAGGGTGAGCTGATTCTTACCTCGAGCCCGCTACCGATTCAGTTCGAGGTCGGCGGGATCGACTTGGGATCTACGTTCGAGGGATTCGATACGGATGTCGACGCCCTGGCGGACAGGAATCTTCATTCGAACTTCGCCATGGGGACGGTCATGATCGTACCGGGTGGCGAGGTCACGTTTGTCAACGCCTTTGCGAACACCGTCAGTTCCGGGCCGTGCGTCGAAGCGCTCTACGTGCGTGACTTGGAGTTCGGCGCCAACTCCCGAATCACGCTCGACAACTGCCGGATCTACCACGAGCGGCTGGTCGATTTCGGCGCACAGATCGAGACACTCGGCTGTGGAGCGCTCGTACAGCTCGCCACGGGAGACTTCAACGGCGACCAGAGCGTCGATCTAGTGGATATGCCCGACCTTGCTGGCTGTTTGTCTGCCCCGGGCCAGGCCATGATTGATCCGAAGTGTGTGGTGTTCGACTTCGATGTAGACGGCGACGTCGACCTGAAGGACGTAGGCCGATTCATGGCGCTTTTCGACGGATCCTAGGCGTTGGTTGTCTGAGCGTATCGGGGTCCAACCCATATTCTGCCGGATTGACGTCTAGGTCAGCACGGTGGCCGGCAACTCGATACCCTCACCGATGTGCTGCTGCGTGGACTGTTCCCCGTCGAAACTGAACAGGACGGGATCGTCATCGATTCGGGCCGCCAGGTGTACGGGCCGCTGCCAGATTCGCTGCAGGTGTTTGAGGGTTCCCACGGCATATTTGATGTCGATGTCGGCGCCGCTGTGGCGGTGACTGAGATAGAGCTCGCCGCGGTTTCGATAATTGCCGTCGACGACATAAATATAGGGCTGGGCATGGTTGGTGAGCATGAACAGCATCTGCGCTTTGATTTTCTTGAAGTCGCGGTTGACGACGACCATGCGGCGGGTGCCGGGATCGAAGCGGTAGTGGTAGAGCTTCTGGTCGTCGACGAACTCGGGCGTGAGGAATTCGTCCAGGAACGTGACGTCGTTGTAGATCGCACGGATCTCGAAGATCTTCTCCCGCCCCGGTGAACCCCTCCCGACCACACGACCTTTCGGCTCCTTGCCCTTGCCCCATTCGCGGCGCTCTGCCATGTCGTCGCAGGCATCGTACTCGGGTCCGTAGCGATCGGTGTTCCATCGCCGCTCGATGTCGCGCAGCAACTCGATACCGAGCTTGTAGGGGTTGAGCTGCCCCGGTGAGGTCGCCAGCGTCCCGGAGTGATGCTCGCAATAGTCGATGAGTTCGCTGGCCGAGAGGATGTAAGTCGTCATCAGCGTGGAGTGCCAGTAGCTCGCCCACCCTTCGTTCATGATCTTGGTCTGACCCTGCGGCGCGAAGTAGTAAGCCTCCTCGCGGATGATCGACAGGATGTCCGCCTCCCAGTCTTCGAGCGGCGCGTTTTCAAGCAGGAAGAGCAGAACGTCGCGAACCGGCTCTTCCGGGAAGCGCTCCTTGGTTCTCTCCGCGTCCTCCCGGTCAGACTCATCCTGGTCGGTGCGCGTCTTTCGCGGGTTGATGTAGCGGTCCATGTAACTCT
>JADFRH010000090.1:0-2518 GCA_022561415.1 Planctomycetota bacterium | reverse complement strand
ATTGCCAGGCCGTTTCCGTGGGCTGGAGCGGCGCATGAACACCGAATGCGGATCGATGAGATTTTCAAGGGCGAGGAACCGGTCGATACACTGCTCAACCTGATCCAGGCCGTGCCGGTCGATGTACCGCCGAACGCGCGTCGCGTGGTTGGCCATTTCGTCCATCATTCTGCGGTTCGTCTTGCTGAACCAGACGTTGTTCTTGAAGAAATCGCAGTGCGCGTAGACATGAGCGATGACCGTCTTGTGGTCGACGGGCAGATTGTCGTGCAGCAGATAGGCGTAGCACGGGTCGTTGTTGATCACCATTTCGTAAATGCGACCGAGGCCATAGCGGTGCTGTTTGCGCAACCGCTCGAACTCCATGCCAAACCGCCAGTGCGGATAGCGCTGCGGGAACCCGCAATAGGCGGCCACCTGCGACATCTGCGCCGCCGTCAGCATCTCGAAGATCGTGGGGTAGAAGTCGAGCTCCTCGCGCCGGGCGTGCTCGGCGATCATCTCGGCCTGTTCCGCGATCTCGGGAGGTAGGCACATCGGGTTCATGGCTAGTGGTATCCCGTGCCACGGCGTGTCTTGAGGGTTCTGAAATGGCTCCTGGGAATCATTCTCACATCTCCCGCTTACCGGCCGGCCGAAAAGAATCCCTTGATGCTGTCGTAGATGTCATCCTTGGTGTTGACGCGCGTCGTGATGACGGCCTCTTCGTCGGACAGGTGTTCGTGGATCACGTTGATGAAGTTGCCGCTGCCGTAGGCACTGGCCACCTGGCAGTACCCGAACATGTTGATCTTCGGCAGCAGGTGCTCCTTGAGCATCGCGCAACATTCACGGCTGTCCGACTCGCTGCTGTTGTCCCCGTCGGAGAAGTGGAACAGATAGACGTTCCATTCGGAGGGGGCGTAATGGTTGTCGATCAGGTCGCGACCGAGGCGAAACGCACTGCTGATGCGCGTTCCGCCGTCCTCGCGAATGCGGAAGAACGTCTCGCGGTCCACCTCGGCGGCTCGGACATCGTGAACGATGTAGCGGCTCTCGATCCCCTGGTAGTTTCTTCGCAGCCACGCGTCGATCCAGAACGCTTTGAGCCGCACGAGCTCCTTCTGCTCGTCGCCCATCGAGCCCGACACGTCCATCATGTAGATAATGACCGCGTTGGACTGCGGCTTGAGGACGGTTTTCCAACTGCGGTAAACCTTGTCGCGCGGCTCGAACACGATGCGCGGCGCCTTGGGGTTGTACAGGCCCGACATGATCTGCCGCCGCAGCGCGCGGCGAAACGTGCGCCGAAAGTGGCGCAGCGATTCGGGACCGGAGCGTCGGATTCCGCTGTAGCGTTCCCGCTCGGTCGAGATGAGATGCTTGCCCTTCGGCTTGATCCGCGGCAGCTTGAGCTCTTCGCCGAGTATGTCGGCCAGTTCATCGAGGCTCACCTCGACCTCGAGAATGTGGTTCCCCTCTTGCGTACCGCCGGGCCCCAGCCCACCCTCGCTCTCGACCGTGTCGCCGGGCTGCCCGTCACCCTTGCCCACGCCCGAGTCGTTGTTGTCCCCGTAACGGAAACGCGGCGTTTCGATGCCTTGAACCGGAATGGAGATGTGGCTCTTGCCCTCTCGCCCGATGAGTTCTCCGCGCGTGAGGAACTTGCGCAGATCCTGGCGAATCTTTCCGCGAACGATCTTGCGGAAGCGTTGATGATCGTTGTTGATTTGCAATAACATAAGAAAACGTCAAAACGTCGAAACCGAAGAAACGTCGACACCGGTGTGGTGGGAACTCATTTCGATGTTTTGACTTTTTGACGTTTCGACTTTTTCTTGGTTTTACTCTTCCGTTTTCGTGTCGCCCCTCGCGAAGATGCTGGCGACGTAGTTCAGAACGTCCGTCGCGCTGGTTTCGTTGTATCCGAAGTACTTGATGAGGCGCTGCTTGACGACGTCGATCTTGGCCTGCGTCTCGTCGTCGACGACGCCGGAGACGACGTTCTTGAGCTTGATGGTGTCCCGCTGGTCCTCAAAGAGCTTCAGCTCCAGGGCCTTGTGGAGCCGCGCGTTGGTGTGGTACTCGAACTTCTTGCCGTCCAGCGCCAGGGCCCCGATGTAGTTCATGATCTCCTGCCTGAAGTCGTCCTTTCGGCTCTCGGGGATGTCGATCTTCTCCTCGATGGAGCGCATCAGGCGCTCATCCGGTTGTTCGTCCTTGCCGGTGTAGCGGTTGCGCACCTTTTCATGCTGAGTATATGCCCTGACGTTCTCGAGGTAGTTCGAACACAGCCGGGCAACGGCGTCCTCGTCGGCGCTGATCGCGCGTTGCACCTCCGACTTGAGGATATCCTCGTACTCTTCGCGGACCACGCCGAGCAGCTCGCGATAGCGCGCCTTGAGCTCCTCGTCCGTGATCAGGCTGTGATGGGCCAGGCCCAACTCCAGCTCGTTCATTACCATGAATGGATTGATGCATTGTTCCTGAATCGCCTGGTCGCTGACCAGGGAATTGGACAGCTTGTCCTGGATGTAGC
>JADFRH010000089.1 GCA_022561415.1 Planctomycetota bacterium | reverse complement strand
GATTATCAGGTCCGAGGCCGCTTCGCCGGAGACACCGGATTCGTCTGAGATGAGAAAGAGCGACGCGTCACCAAGACCGAATATGGTGGCTTTGACGGATACATCGGCCGCGTTGATCGCGTCGAGGATGTCTCGCGCCGTCGTTGCGCCGGTCAAGTCGATATCCGCTGACTTACCGCTGCGATCCGTGATCCGAACGCGGCCGAGCCGAATGCCGTTTCCGCCGTTGAGGATGCGTAGGTCGGTGTCTTCCCGGCCGACCAGACCGTTTCGGAGCGACACGTCGAAGTCACCGGAATCTGTGCGGAAGGACAAATCGATTCCAGCGAGTGACCGTCCCACGCCGTTCCCGTCATTGAGGAACGAAAGCGGCGTACCCAGCGAGAGCCGCACGACATCGGCGCCGTCGATTCGATCGGCGGCCACGGAGCCGGCGATGCCCAGATCGGCGGCCAGCGTACCACCGAACTTGTCCACGATGGTCAGCGACCCCGCCCCACCGCTGGTGTCTTCGATCACGATCCGATCACCGGTTGCCCCGTTGGCGCCGATCCCGGTGACACTCGCCCGCACCTGGATGTTGGGCTCCGCATTGATCACATCGAGCAGGTCCTGGATCGTGACGGCTGTGGTCAGGTCGATGTCGGCCGAGGCGCCGGTCCGATCGGTGATCTTGATGGTTCCGCGCCGTACACCATCGCCTCCGTTGAGTGCGTCGAGTTCGATGCTCTTGTTGACCTTGCCGTTGCCGACTTCGATGGTAAGCGTTCCGGTCCCGATGGCCGTGGAATCGTCGTCGGCGAAGCCGCGGCTGATGAGCGAATGACTGCCCACCAGCGATCGCACCTTGAAGGCGATGTTGCTCGGGACGGCGCCCGCGCCAGCGGTAGCCGTCAAAACGGCATCGTTCGAGGTCGTCGCCGAAAACCGATTGAAGAAAGAGGGCTTGGTGAATCCGCTGACCGCGTTTTGCACCGAGAGCAACTGAGCGGAAAGCTGGAGAAAAGCCGATCGCTGTACATCGATCCGCGACACACGTCGCTGAAGATTCTCGATCGGAATCCGCTCGATCGCCATGAGCTGATCGATAAGGCTGGCCATGTCGATCCCGGAGATCAGTCCGATTCCGCTTGATATTCCGCTCATACCTCGGTTCCCTCAGTCGTGCCCTCACGTCCGCTATTGGGCGCCTGGCGACACCGGAAGCGCGGAGCATCACTGACGAATTTATCGGTCGGCCCCCACCGACGACTCTAGACTCGCCCGCCGTCAGTGCTTGGGGGGAGCGATTCACGACCTGGCGACGTGACCCTACCAGTACTGCGGGCGCGGTTGTCGCCCACAGCTTCGGGCCATATCTCTTCAGTCGTTGCCGAAAACGCCAAGAAGCGCCGTCCTAGCCGAGCAGCGATAGCACGAGATTAGGTATCGAATTGGCGATCTGCAACGTGAACTGCGTGCTCTGCACGAGAATCTGGGCGCGCGTCAGGGCCGAAACCTCCACGGCGATATCCGCGTCGCGAATGATCGACTCGGAGGCGGTGACGTTTTCCATCGCAACGCGCTGACTCGCCACGCTCGGGTCGATCTGGTTTCGCTGAATGTTGCCAAAGCGCGCCCGGATCGACGATACCTGATCGATTGCCTCGTCCACGATCGTCTGAATGACAGTGTGATTCAGCGATGCCAACTCGTTGGCCCCGCCGGTGCGCAGCGTATACAGAAGCCCCGTCGTCGGATCACCGAGTCGCAACGTTGATACCGCATCGAGCCCGAACTGAATCTGACCGGCCGAACTGATCTCCGGCGTGATCTGGAAGACCGCCCCACCCCCGATGATCGAGAAGGTCGCCGACGACAGAGTCTGCCCGAACGACTGCGTGAGGTAGAAGCGGGCATCGATTCCGGCGGCCCGCACATCGGCTCGCAGCCCCCGCACCGAGGCCACCCGCCCATTTACGAGCACGCCTGCGTCGACCCCTTCGCCGCGTAGGGCCAGGCCGCTGTTGTTGGCGGCAACAAAGCTCCCGCCTATTGGTTCCACGGAGACAAACGCATCGGACCCGAGCGTCGTGCTGCCCAATAGCAGCGCGCTCGCTACGCCCGCGACACCGGCCGCGGACACCACCGCGGAGACCCCGGTCACCGCGGTCGCGGCGTTGATCGCGATTCGCACCTGCGCCAGTGTCGTACCGGCCGCGAAGCTGAGGAGTTCGTTACCGAGCGTTCCTTTGATCGAGATTGTCGTGGCGGAGAGGGTGGAAGGCCCGATGGCGTTGGTCCCAATCAACGCGAGTTGGGCCGTCTGAGCCGATTGGGTAACCCGAATCGTCAGCTCGCGCGATCCGGCCTGGGGAAGCTGGATCCCGAACAGCCGCATCGCTGCAATCGCGTTTGGAGGCACGCCGGACGTGAGGTAGGCCTCGCTACCATTGAGCAGCTTCTTCCCGGCAAATTCGGTGGTGTTGGAGATGCGATCGAGGCTGTTGAGGATCGAGTCGACCTGCTGCTGGTTGGCGCGCACCTCGTCATTCGTGAGACCCGCCTCGTTGGCGGCAGCGGTGACCAGCGCCTGCAGGTCCAAGAGCAGCGCCGAGACTTCGTTGAGAGCCCCCTCGGTCGTTGAGACCACATTGCTGGCCCGACCGGAATTCTCTATCGCCTGGTGAATTCCACGTATGTCGCTGCGCAGGCGCTCGGACACGATCAATCCGGCGGGATCGTCCGCGCCGCGGTTGATGCGCAGTCCCGTGCTGAGGCGGTGCAGGCGGATCTTCAAGTCGTCCTGGTTCCGCGCCAGGTTGCGTACCGCGTTGATCGCGGCAATGTTCGTGTTGATGCGGGACATGGAGTCTTCCGTGACACGTTGTCAATCAACCGCGGTGGCTGATACTCAGATTCGCACGACCGTGTGCAATGGTTTCGCTTCGAAGAACGGTCCGCACCGAAAGCGCCATGCGCTGGCGCGGAGCCCACCGCTCGATTGTCGACGGATTCTCGGACCCACTTTAGGGCGTGCCGTTTGGGAGGCGAGGACGAATCGAACAAAAAAGCCGGCATCGGTGGAGCGGGTATGCCCCATCGATGCCGGCGTTTCGTGTTGGTATTAGACCGACCCGGCCTAGGTCATTTAGCCGAGCAACGCCAAGGCGTTCTGCGGCTGTGCGTTGGCAAGCTGCAACACCGACGTGGATGAGCTAACCAGGATTTGGGCCCGCATCAGCCGTGACGTCTCCCTGGCGAAGTCAGCGTCGCGAATCGCACTCTCGGCCGCAGTCACATTCTCGAGTGCAACGTTCAGAGAATTCCTCGTCGTGGTGAGCGTATCCTTTTGGAAACTACCGAGTCGCCCGCGAAGGGTCGCTACCTCGCTGATCGCTTTGCGCACGATCCGTTGGGCCGTGGAGAAATTCTTGCTCCCCAGGTCGTTGGCCAGTCCGGATCGGAGCGTCTCGAGGAAGCCGACAGCGTTGTCGCCGAGGGTGGCGCTCGACACCTCACCAATGCCGATCGTCTCGAGTCCCGCCAGACCAACGTTCGGCGAGATCGAGAAACGCGCCCCACCTCCGGTAATCTCGAAGTCCGTGCTGCCGCCCGCGACCGTGCCAAAGGATGCGGTCAGCGTCAGATCGAGCGAAAGCGAACCCTGACGTATGGACGCGTCGAGGCCCTTCATGATGGCGCTGGCACCGTTGACCGTGACAGTTCCATTGACGCCGAAGTCTTTGGTATCCTGTGCCTGTGCCGTGAACGCAGTGAGATTGTTCAAGACAGACACCGAGACGAACTGATCGCCACCGAATTCCGTGCTCTGAAGAACCAACGAGGCCGGCCCACCCGCCGCCGCAGAGGCGGTTGCCGAAACGCCGGTCAGTTGCGAGGCGGCGTTAATCGCAGTGGCCATATTCGCCGTAGTGGCTCCGGACGCAAACGTCAGAATCTCGCTGCCGAGATTTCCCCTCACTTGAATCGTGGTCGCGCCGTTGAGCGTTCCGTTGAGCGCACCGGTTCCGTCGGTACCGGCGCCGACGGCACTAACCAGCCCGATCTCGGAGGGAGTTACAACGTTCACGGCGACCGTTCGGAATGACCCGTTCGGAATCTTCGCCCCGTTTATCTGAACCGAAGCCAGGTCGTTCGTTGCCGCACCGGTGCTCTCGGTGATGTTGACGCCCGAGGTGGTGAAGTCGAAGTTGCCGTTGAGCAGCTTCTTATCGCCAAACGCAGTGGCCGTGGCCAGACGGTTGATCGACTCCAGAATCGAGTCGATCTGCGTCTGATTCGCGGCGACCTCGCCCTGCGTGAGTCCTGCTTCGCTGGACGACCCATCGACCAGTGACTCCAGATCCAACAGCAGCGAGCTGATCTCCTGGAGTCCGCCCTCAGCAACGGCGATGATCGTGTCGGCCCGTGTGGTGTTGTCGATGGCCTGCGAAATGGCTCTCATGCTGGAACGCAGGGTCTCCGACGCGATCAGCCCGGCCGGATCGTCCCGACCCGAGTTGATGCGCAGTCCCGTGCTCAGGCGCTTCAACGCTTCGCTTAACGACGCGTTGTTGATGTTAAGAGCACGCCGTGCGATCAGTGACTCCACGTTTGTGTTGATCCGAGTCATATTCGCTCATACCTCCAAAGCGCATCGTGTGTGTCGCGATGATGCAAAAGACCGCCTGAGTGGCCTTATCCCACGACCTCATTCAGCGATGACGCTGAAAGCGGCTGCGGCACAGGGCTTACCCCGGCCTCGCCTTTTTCCTACCGGACACGGCAGGGTGGCACCTTGCCACGAATTCCTAAAACCGACCCGCCCATCCTTGGATTTCTGTCGTTCGGAGCCCGAAACCGGCGTCCCGCCGTGCGGCACCCATTCCCGAATCGGCCACAAGCGGTCGACCTACAACCCACAGGTCGACGATGTGACAAAACAAGCATCGTCGCCCCGATAATCGGCCTTTAGTACATTCGGACCCCACATCCGGACGGCGAGCCCCTGACGCCGCGAGTCCGAATTGAGGCGACCCCGATAATCAAGTCGGTCGCTGCCCAGACAACGGTCCGCCTGTTCTTACCGGACACGACAAGTCGCCCCGCGTAGCAATTGTGCAACTTTTTTTGACATTCTTCGGATGTATCGTAGCGATTCGCACCTACTGAACGCTGATCGGCACAGCGGACCGCAGCGACGAGGGATCGGGATGGACAGCAGACGCCTCTCAGCCCGCGTCTGACGCTTTCAGACAGGCTCTCCGCCCGTCGGCTGCACGACGCGAAGGCCGCCGATCCGCCGTCTCGGCATGGCGTTTTCCTGGGAAGGCAGCGTGCGGAGAACCGACACGCTGGGTGCTGAAGGGTATCACGACGTGACGTCAAACGTCGGGCCGGACCGCGATGAGAACGCCATGCCCGCAGAGTCGAACTGACCACTGAAAACTGACAATCGATGGCGGGCACCAACAAGCTGGCTTTGCCAGTAGCCCGCCCTACGTCGAGACTCCGAGCTGCTCCTCGACGGTCTTGGCAATCAGGGCGTAGACTTTGCTTGGAATGACGTCGATGCGGAGAGCCTCGGCGAGTTCCTCGATATCGTTCTCGATCGTCGGCAGCATCGCCGCAAGAGTCCCGATGTCCATACCGACGAACGCCGTCGCCTTGAGGCAGATCGCCGAGATGTCCTCCTGCGACGGCATCTCACACAGCAGCTTGGCGATTCGATCGGAAGAGTTCAGGATCCGCGCAACCAGGGCGGGATCGTCGTCGCCGGGATCCTTCGATTGGTGCAGGTTGACCGCATCGGTTAACGAGCCGGGCAACGACCAATGGGCCATCACCATGGCGGAAACCTCCCCGTGCGTCACACCGACCGCCTTTTGTTCGCGCGTCACGGAGACGTAGTCCCCGCGCGGCTTGTACTCGCCCGCGATGGGTCCGTACGTGTCCGGAAACGCCTCCAGCAGAATCGGGATGCCGATATCCGCCAGAAGGGCACCGATAGAGGCGTCGTCGCGATGGCGCGGCGACAGCTTGGCGGCGAACTGGGACGCGACGAGCGACGACGTGAGCGATCGGCGCCAGAAATAGCTCATGTCCAGCCCCTCCATGCCCTTTTGGGACATCGCGTCCACCAGATACCTCCCCAACAGCAACGATCGCGTGCGCTTGGGTCCCAGCAGTGTGAGCGCTTGCTGAAGCGATACGACCTTGTTGCGAACGCCGAACAACGCCGAATTGGCAAGTCGAAGAATCTCGCTGACCGTACCGGCATCGACAGACAGGACTTTCACGAGATCCCGGTATTCGAAGCCGGGATCCTGTGTGATCTCGAGAAATCGCGAGACGACCTGCGGCATGGAGGGAACGGCGGCGGATTTCTTGATCGCTTCCAGTACGGCTGCCTTCATCGGTCAGTTCTCCAGCGGTGCGGTGACGATCCGCGAGGTGAAAGTCGTCTACCCAGACCCCGCGGACCCAATCCAGCCATCGGGACAGCGGTGCAACGCATCCGCCCCACCCATCACGTGGAATTCGGTCGCGCTCGCTCATCGCACGCGCGATGCGGTCCGCAGCGTTCATCGGCGGACCGACGGGCGCTAATTAAGCTTGCGTGCTCGGCTACAAGTTTTTGTGGGCGTGCGCCGTTTGCGAGACACCGGTTGACCGCCGGATAGATCCGTCGTAGAACCGCCGCGTTGCAGGCGGAAAATGTCAAAACGTCGAGACATCGAAAGATTAAGACCGGGACGCGGCAGCGTTTTCTCGTTTTGACGTTTCGATTCTTGGACGTTTCCTCTGTATTGACTCGTACGCACGCCCCGGCCCCGAAGGAGCTGACTACGTATGGACGCGACTGATTCGAGCACCCCTACGGCCGCGACGGCGAGGCCGAAGATCACGACCACCCAGCCCTTTGCGGGGTCCGAAAAAACCTACGTTTCCGGCACGGTGTTTCCCGAACTTCGCGTGCCCATGCGAGAAATCGCCCTTGGCGTCGCGCCCGATCCGCACAACGCACCAGGGTACGCAGAGCCGGCGACGCCCTCCACCGTATGCGTGTACGACACGTCCGGCCCCTACACGGATCCTGCTGCGACCATCAACGTGCGCGAGGGGTTGGCGCGGCTGCGAACTGAATGGATCGCCCAGCGCGGTGACACTGAGGAATACGACGGTCGACCCGTCGCGCCGATCGACAACGGATACGTCTCGGACGAATCGGTCACGGCCGAGCTTTTTCCGGGCGCCGTGTCGAACCAACCGCGCCGATGCGCCCCAGGGCGAAACGTCTCCCAGATGCATTACGCACGCAAGGGCCGGATCACGCCGGAAATGGAATTCATCGCGATCCGGGAAAACCAACGCAGACGCAACGCCGTTGACGAATTCGGCCGCACGCACGCGGGCGATGGGCTCGGCGCACGCACTCCAAAGGAAATCACGCCGGAGTTCGTGCGCGACGAGGTGGCCGGCGGGCGGGCCATCATCCCCGCCAACATCAACCACCCCGAGTCCGAGCCGATGATTATCGGGCGCAACTTCCTGGTGAAAATCAACGCCAACATCGGCAACTCGGCCATCAGCTCCTCCATCGAGGAAGAGGTCGACAAGATGATCTGGGCGATCCGTTGGGGCGCCGACACGGTGATGGATCTTTCCACCGGAAAGAACATCCACGCCACCCGCGAGTGGATCATCCGCAACTCACCGGTGCCCATCGGCACCGTGCCGATTTACCAGGCGCTCGAAAAAGTCGACGGCAGCCCGGAAAGCCTGACCTGGGACATCTTCCGCGACACGCTGATCGAACAGGCCGAGCAAGGCGTCGACTACTTCACGATCCATGCGGGCGTGCTGTTGCGATACGTACCCATGACGGCCAAGCGCTTGACGGGCATCGTGTCACGCGGCGGAGCGATCCTGGCGAAGTGGTGCCTCGCGCATCACCAGGAGAACTTCCTCTACACGCACTTCGAGGACATCTGCGACATCATGAAGACGTACGACGTCGCGTTCTCGTTGGGCGACGGGCTGCGGCCCGGCTGTATTGCCGACGCCAACGACGAGGCCCAGTTCGCGGAACTCGACACACTGGGCGAGCTGACCAAGATCGCCTGGAAGCACGACGTGCAGACCATGGTCGAAGGCCCCGGCCACGTGCCCATGCAGCTCATCAAAGAGAAC
>JADFRH010000088.1 GCA_022561415.1 Planctomycetota bacterium | reverse complement strand
ACATGATCCATTGTCTTGGGTTACCCGCAGAGCACATTTCTATCATCAATAATCCCGTGGTAACGGGCGGACTGCCCCTCTTGGCCGCTGAGCCCGTGGCTCATCCCTGGTTCGCTACTGGGCAGCCGCCGGTCATTCGCCAGCCATTCTCCGACCAGTTGGTCGTAAGCCGCTCGGCTGGCCTTCGTCCCATACTTCCCGAGGTAGTGGTCTCGACGGTCCAATGTAACGATCGCTTGCCTGGACGGTTTGTGTAGGCGATACGAGGGGGCTCGTTGCGTGAGCTTGGGCATAGTGCGACCTCCAAAACGGTAGACTACCGTTTTTCTGTCGGTTTCCCGGCCGCTCTGCCCAACACAGGCAGGTACGTAAACAACGTTCAGCTAAGGACTTACATCACTGGAGCCAGCGAGACTCGAACTCGCGACCTTCTGCATGCCATGCAGACGCGCTCCCAACTGCGCCATGGCCCCTGAAGATAGGATTATGACGGGACTTGCGTGATGCCGCAACCGCCGCGACCCGCCTGAGAAAAAACCCCGCCCGCCGGACATGACATCCAACGGGCGGGGTCAAAGAACACCTCATTCGTGGCGCCGGTCCCGGCGCGCCGGGACCGATGGTCACTCGACGGGCTGGAAACCCGTGCCGCGCGGTTTCGGATTACCCCGGCCAGATCGTCGTTACGACGCTTCATCCGGGACTCCCGAATCTCGGCTAGCCTTTGATCAAGATATCCAGCTGGGTCCTCAACTGCTTCTCCAGATCCTGCTTTGCACCGACAACTACCTTGGTGATCTTGCCTTTACTGTCGACGACGAACAGCGTCGGGAAGCTGACGGCCTTGTAGGCCCGCCCGATCTTGTTCTGCGCGAAATCGCTTGTGGAGAGTTCCAGGTTGGAACCGGCCTTCTTGAACACGGTGACGATCTCATCCTCGGTATAATCCTTGCGCATCTTCTGGGCTACGAGGAGGAAACGGACACCTTTGGATTCATACTCCGCGCGCACCTTTTCAACGCCCGGAAGCTGGCGTTTGCAGTAGCCGCAGTTGGGAGCGACGAAATCCAGGACGGTCGCCTTGTGCTTGCTGAAGTCCTGATTCGAGAAAGCGGCGCCCTTGAGCGTGGTCAGCGCAAAGCTCGGCGCGGGCTTGCCGACCAGATCCTCCGCGGGCCGACGTTTCGACTTCTTGGGAGGCGCCGATCCGGCGAACTTGGGAATCGGCTTGCCTTCGATCAGCGCGGTGAGCTGTGCGTCCATACGCTTTTCCAGATCGCTTAGGTTTCCGACGTTGACCGCTTCGACCTTGCCACTCTTTCCGACGACGATCATCGTCGGGAACCCACGGGCGTTGAACAACCCACCGATCTTGTTCGTGTGATCGATCACCAGTTCGCCCTTGAATCCGAGCTCCTTCATCTTCGCGACGATCGTGTCCTGCGGATACTCGGTCCGCATCTTCTGGCTCACGGCGACGAATCGCACCCCCTTGTCGGCATACTTCTGTCGCATTTTCTCGACGCGCGGAATCTGCTTCTTGCAGTAGCCACAGTTGTAGGCGAAAAAGTCCAGGACGGTCGCGGGATGCTTCGCGAACTCGGCATTGGAGAGTTCCTTCCCCTCAATCGTCTTCGCGGAAAACGCCGGGGCCGGCTTGCCAATCAGGTCACCGACCTGTCCGCCACGAGGCTTCTTCGACCTTGACGGCGCGGCGGCGAGCTTCGGAACGGGCTTGCCCGCGATGATCGCATCGAGCTGCTTGGCTACGCGCGACTCCAGATCGCCGACGTTGCCGACGTTGACCGCCTCGACCTTCCCGGTCTTACCCACAAGGATCATCGTCGGGAAGCCGGTCGCGTTGAACTTCGGGCCGATGACGTTGCTCGGATCATGCGCGACTTCCATCTGCGAACCGAGAGCCTTCATCTTGTCGATGACCTGCTCCTTGGACCACGGCGTCCGCATGGTCTCGAAGATAGTGATGAACCGAACCCCCTTGGCCGTATACTTCTCGCGAAGGGTTTCGAGTCGTGGAATCTGCTTCTTGCAGAAGCCGCAGTTGCCCGCCACAAAATTGAGAATCGTGGCGGCGCTGTTCGCGAAATCCTTGTTCCCGACGCTCTTGCCGTCGAACGTCTGCGTCGCGAACGCCGGAGCCGGCTTGCCGATCAGATCGTTGGGCCGTTTGCGGGCCGTCCTTTTCGGCGTCGCGGTAGACTTCTTGGCAAGCAGAATGGCGGGAATCGGCTTCCCGGCCAAGAGGGCGTCGAGCTGCCCGGGCAAGCGCGTCTCGAGGTCGCTGATGTTGCCGACGTTCACCGCGTCGATCTTTCCGGTCTTGCCGATGACGACCATCGTCGGGAAGCTGGTGGCCTTGAACAGCGGACCCACGTCGTTGTTCGGATCCAGCGCGATCTCGCCCTTGTAGCCCAACTCGTCGAGCTTGTTCTTGACCTCCTCATCGGTGTACCGCTTGTTGCGCATCGTCTGGCTGACGGCCACGAAGCGAACACCCTTCTCGGCGTAGGTCGCACGGACCTTTTCCAGCCGCGGGATCTGTCGCTTGCAGAAGCCACAGTTCACAGCGAAGAAGTCCAGAACCGTGACGTTTCCCTTCAAGTCAGCGGAACTCACCGACTTGCCTTCAAGCGTCTTGAGACTGAACGTCGGTGCGGCCTTTCCGACCAGGGTCTCGGCCGGACGTCGTGTGCTCGCAGATCGCCCGCCCACCGTTCGGATCGGAACATTGACCGTCGGGCGCCTCGGATCGTCTGTCTTGAGCGTCAGCAACCGGCCACCCTCGGGAAGTTCGTAGCCGGCCGGAAACTTGACCTGAATGTTATACGCCTCGCCGACCTTCTGCTCCTTGATGGTAACGTCCAGCGCCGGGTCATCGACGGAGGCACTCGTAACCTTGACGGGCGTCGCGCCGTAGTTCGTCAGGCGAACAACCCGCGTGCTTCCGCGCCCCGACGTCGCCGCGCCCGCCTTGGTGCGACGAATCGTGATCGCCGAGGGCTTGACATCAATCCGGGGCGGCACGGTGCCGCGCATATCGATTTCGATGGTCGGCTTCTCGGTGAGATTCGTGGTTAGCGTGATCTTTTTCCGGAACACACCGGTCGGGGCAAACGGGGGCAGTGCGGTGATGTGAAACTCGAACTCCTTGCCGGGGTCCGTGGTCACCAATTCGAACTTGAAATTGCCGTCCGGTTCGGTACGGATGGCCAACTCGACCATCTTGTCGGTGTTGTTCGTCAGCTTGATGACGCGCTTCTGCGGCTCCTTGCCGTAGAGCTTTCCGAGCTGCACGCTCGTCGGTGAAAGGTCAATGTACCGCTTGACCTTGCCTCGTAACTGAAGCCGGAGCGTCGGCGTGGCCGGATCGTTTGTCGAGATGTTCACCGACTTGGCGAACTTGCCGCGGAGCTTTCGACTCGAGACGGAAAACGGGAACTCGCCCGTTTCCCCGGGCTTCAACGATCGCGGATACGTTCCGGCAATCGTGCAACCACAGGAGGGCTTGACCTTGGTGATCTTCAGCTCCATGTCGCCGGTATTCGTGATTTTGAACGTATGCTTGAGTATCGGTCCGATCCACATTTCACCGAAGTCGTGAATCGGCTCTTCGGCCGTGATAATCGGGCGCGGTCCCACTTTTCGCAGGGCCGTGTCCACGGACGGCCTGGCGAAAGTAGCCGACTTGACGCCGATAGCCCTTCCCCCGTCGGTGCGTTTGATCTGGGTTGGCTTGGTTGTCTTGCGTAATGCACTCCGGATGTCCTTGGGGCGCTCCGCGTAACTCGACATCGACCCGCCAACCATGCCGGCAAGCGCAACGACCATACAGGCAACGCGCCCGCCCGGCCGCACACATCCGTTCCGCCGTAACCGTGATGTCCCACGTACTTGCATAACACGTTCCTCCAACTTGATGCTCATAATTCGTTGTCCCAATGTCGCGATAATAGAAAAGTGAACCGACCGGCGCCGCGGTCGGATTCATCCGCCATACTCTCGGCTCGCCATCGCCATCGGCATACCCGGCGCACGACATGCCGCGGAGTCCGACAGCGTCCGTGTCTCCCCGCAGGGGTCGAAGCGCCGACGTTCCGGAGAACCAAGCGCCCGACCGCGTAGCCATTCCCCCAACGGTATCGTTTTATATACTGCGCGGCGGAGGCCCAAAGCAACCGTGCAACCCGATTGTTACTGTTGCGTTACCCTGCCTTCGACCCGTAACCGGTCCATGGTTTGAGCCACTCGACTCCATCGAAAGTGGCTCCGATGTTCGCCCCGCGTTTATCGGATGCCCCGATTCGCCAAGCAAGGTCACACCTCCGTAATAACGGCGCTCGGACGTTACGACGCTGTTACGCGGGTCGCCGCAACAACATCTCGCGGCCATCTCGACGTCGAACGTGCCGGCTCGAATTCTCGGAAGTCACCGCGGTAGACGAGGGATTGCCAGCGCCGGCGAACCTTGCGACCATGACGGCGTGTATGACTCGATGACTCGCCCGCAAAAGATGCTGCTGTTCGCCGGATCGCTCGGCCCACTGGGACACCTGCCCGCCTCGGGCACGGTGACCGTCGCGGTGGTCGGGCTCCCGTTGTTTTGGCTGTGCGATGCGGTTCGGTGGGAGCTGTTCGTGGTGGGAACCGTCGCCTTTACCGCAGCGGCGGTCTGGCTGCACGGCGCCGGCGATCGAATCCTCGGTGAAAAGGACAGTCGACGATTGGTGTGGGATGAACTGGCCGGGTTCTTCGTCGCTATTGCATTCGTACCGTTCACCTGGCAACTGGCCGTGATCGCCCTGCTCTTGGAGCGAGGCCTCGATATCACCAAGTTCCCGCCGGCCAAGTGGATCGAGGATCACTGGCCCGGTGGTTACGGCATCGTCGGTGATGACATCGTAGCGGGTCTGTATACCTGCGCGATTCTTCACGCCCTGATCCACTACCTTCCCGCGTGGTTCGGAGTAGCACAGTAGGCCGAATCGCACACATCGCCTCCCCACTTGCGGCAAGGCCCGCCAATCCGGGGGAGACGAGCCGTTCGGCGTGACATACAATCCATGCTCGATGCCCCACGAAACCACGAATCCAGAACAGGAAGCGAACGCCGGGGACCGGCCCGTCCGAATCGTCCTTGACGACCGGAGGATGTCGCTCGATGGGCTTGATTCTGCTTGGGGGCACGCCGTACGGGTCGAGATCACCGACGAGACCTGGAAGCGAATCGAAGCGGGCCACGAGTCCGTGCGCCGAATCGTCGCCGGGGATCAGACGGCCTACGGCATCAACACCGGGTTCGGCCCGCTCTGCACAAAGCGAATCTCTACCGATCAACTCGAGACCCTGCAGCGCAACCTGATCATGTCGCACGCCGTGGGCGTGGGCGATCCGGTCCCGCCCGAGATCGTTCGCTGGATCATGCTGCTGAAGCTGCGAGGCCTCTGTCACGGCGTCAGCGGCATCTCGCGAGCGACGCTGAGCTGTCTAGCCGACCTGCTGAATGCGGACGTCTTGCCGGTCATACCGACGCAGGGTTCCCTCGGCGCCAGTGGCGACCTCGCTCCGCTCGCGCACATGGTGCTCCCGATGATCGGGCTGGGAACCGTAACGGCGAATGGTCGGGTTGAACCGGCGGCCAAAGCGCTTAAACGAGCGGGAATCCATCCGGTTACGCTCGGCCCCAAAGAAGGGCTCGCACTCATCAACGGCACGCAGTTCATGGCGGCGTATGCTTCGGCGATCGCCGTTCGTGCCCGCCGACTCGTCAAACACGTCGACGTCGTGGCGACCATGTCGCTCGAAGGAATGATGGGAAGCATCGGGCCGTTTCACGAGAAGCTTCACCAGCTCCGACCCTACGTCGGCGCGATGCAATCGGCCCAAAACGTCCGGCGCATGATGGCCGGTAGCGAGATCCTCGCCTCGCACGCTGACTGCACCCGCGTACAGGATCCCTACTCGATCCGCTGTGTCCCGCAGGTCCACGGCGCCACACGCGACGCACTCCGCCACGCCATCGACATCATCGAAACCGAAATCAACGCCGTGACCGACAACCCGCTCATCGTCGACGGCGAAGTTCTCAGCGGCGGACTCTTTCACGGGCAGTCGCTTGCTCTTGTTCTCGACTACCTGGCCATGGCGCTGTCGGAACTCGCATCAATCAGTGAGCGGCGGACCTATCTTCTGCTCACAGGCGAAAACCCCGGCGCGCCGGGGCGGGGCGGCGTTGCGGAGCTTCCGCTGTTGCTGATGAAAGATACCGGTCTCAACAGCGGGTTCATGCTTCCACAGTACACGGCCGCCGCGCTGGTCAGCGAGAACAAGGGGCTCTGCACACCCGCCTGCGTCGACTCGATCCCCACGGCGCTCGGCCAGGAGGACCACGTCAGCATGGGCGCTCGCTCGGCCGTCAAGTGCTATCAGATTCTCAAAAACGTCGAGACCGTCCTCGCGATCGAACAGATGTGCGCCGCCCAGGCCATCGACTACCGGGCTCCGCTGTCCCCCGGCGTCGGCCCGCGCACGGCCCACGCGGAGTTTCGAAAGGACGTTTCCCACGCCGAGGCCGATCGGCTGATCGGTGAGGACATTTCCAAGTCACTGGCGCTGCTGCGATCGCAACGCATCGTCCGAAGCGTCGAGAACGAAATCGGACCGCTGGCGTAGTCGAACGGGTGGACCACCGGCAAGTCGGTTATGCTCGTTACCGGTGTTGCCGCAGGCCGGCGCCGGACCGCCGTACGCACCCGTCCGGGGTCACTCCGCGTAAATCGGACAAGACGTGTAGGCGCGCGCCAGATTCGATATCCATGGATATGGGGTCTGCGAACCCGGCCGGCTCCACTTCAACACCGATTGCCGATGATCGGTTGAAACACCTCTACCCGTTTGGTATCATCGCCTCTTGGGCGATTGGATCGTTCCATTGGCCTGGATGCGGGTGTTAGAGGAGGAACGAAGATGCCTACTTCAAGAGCCGTCTTGGCCCGACTCACTGCTAGCAGCCCGTGGCTCCTCCAGCATCCGAGCGCGGTGGGAGCTCGGGAGACCTCTGAATCGTCTCCGCTTGAACGGTGTATTCCACCGTGATTCCGTCGTTGTCCCGGGGTTTGACCTGCCGCGACAACCACCACAGGCGTGTCAGTCCCACCGCTGCCAGCAAGACCGCCACCACGGCGAAAGCCGCGAACAAAAACACCGCCAGCAAACCCAACACCAACGCTACGATCGTCGCAATGACTCGGGCCGCTATGTTCGGGGAACTCACCGTTGTCCGATAGCGCATGGGAGTTGTCGCCGGTCCCGGGCGGGCCAGGGGGGTGGGTGGAACAACCGGCCGATGCAGCCGGCCAGAATCCGATATCCGGGACAACCGCGGCGGCTAAGACCAAGGGCGCCCGTAGCGGTCATGGTATCAGCTGCGGGTTCTCCGCAGTCCTGGATTGAAGTACCTCGGTTCCGGCGCTGTCTCGGACCGAGCGCGTACAGTGGAATTGAGGCTCCCCGCCCCCAGCGAGGCTCGTGCACGATGAACCCGACCGCCTTCCCGCCAACAGGGCTAGCAGCCCGCCGAGCGCGGCCGCATCCATTCCATTGCCGCAAAGACCCGGGCTAATCGAGCTCAGCGCCGTGCCCGCGGCGTCAGCGTGGCTTCGTGTCGCTCGCCGTCGCGCACGAACACCACCTTTACCGGCTCGTCGATCTTGAGCGCGTCGAGCGCGTACATGTAGTCGTAGATATTCGTGATCGTCAGGCTTGCCAACTCGACGATGACATCGCCCGCCTGCAGGCCTGCCACGGCCGCCGGCCCACCTTCGATGACGCCGCCCAGAAGCAGCCCCTCGATGTCACTGGCATAGTCGGGAATGGTGCCGGTGTACACACGCGCCGCGTCGCGGGACCCGCCGCGCTCGGGCGCGCCTGGCGCCGCCGCCACGAACTGCGGCGCTTCCTCCAGATTGGCGACCTTGTGCACGATCAGCGCACCGAGCTGGGCGACGCGGTCGAGATCCTCGTAGTTGATGAGCCCGGCATCGTCGCTGGGACGGTGGTAGTCCTCGTGACTCCCGGTGAACATCTGCAACGTCGGCACGCTAACCAGGTTGAAGGCGGCCGAGTCGGTTGGCAGGTACGGGTCCTCCTGGATGAGAATGTCGAAGCCAACCGGCACGTTGCTACGCTCGATGAGCCTCGGCCACGAGGTACTCGAACCCACCGCCTGCAGGGTGAGCTTGTTGTCGCGAGACCGACCCACCATGTCGAAATTGACGTAGG
>JADFRH010000087.1 GCA_022561415.1 Planctomycetota bacterium | reverse complement strand
AGGTCGGTTACGTAGTTGCCGTGAGCGATGACCGTTCGCGGTCCCAACACGCCGCAACGGTTGGCCAGCTCGACCGCAGAGCATTGCGGGACCGGGATCCGGTTGTCCCACACGCCGAGCGCCTGCAGGTGCTGAGCGAAGGGTCCGGATCCGTTCCGTGTGAACTCCGTTTCGGCATCGGTCTCGGCCAGATGGATGGCGATCGGCGCATCCACTTCATCGGCCTGCGCGGCGCACCGACGCATCGGGGTCGGCTCGACCGTGTAGGGGGCGTGCGGCGAGACGCCGACGCGAAACGTTGCGGTTTCCAGCTCACGGTCGAGCGCGGCCTCGAGCTGCTCGACAACTCGGTCGCGCAGCGTGCCGATCGCGATGACCTCGCCGAAGGAGACGCATTGCAGCGCCGATTTCGCCAAATGCGGACGCGACAGGTCGGGACGTGAGGTGATGTCGCCCACGAGCGTGACCCCGGACCGCAGTGACTGCTCGATGCCGGCCAGCACCGAGGTGCTGACGGCCTCTCCCGTGGCGAGCGTGTCCTTGGCCACTGCGATCAAGTGCTGCAACCAGTCGATGAAATCGGGTGTCGGCGGGACGAGGCCGGCGCAACTCGTCAGCTCGAGATGGGTGTGGGCGTTGACGAATCCGGGGCAGATAACGGCGTCGCCGTAGTCGGTGGTGACATCGTCGCTCAGCTCGCGCGCCGGCCCGACGGCCGTGATCCTTCCGGCGTCGATCTTGACGCCACCGTCTTCAATCACGGGTGCATCGACGGGCACGACGTATCGGGCTTTGATCAGCATGGCACTCGCGTTCCGTACTCTTCGCTCTTCACTATTCCCACCCGAACCCGGTCGAACTCTTCGACGGTTCCGTCGACCGCGAATCCGAAGCGCTCGAACCATTTGGGTTTTCGCTCGGATAACTCGTCCACCTGAACGCAGATGTTGCGCATGGCCAGTCGTTTCGCAAGTGCGAGCACATGCAAGACCAAGGCCGCATCCACCCCGCGATCCGCGAACGGCGCGAGCACACTCAGGTCCATGACACGGGCGATGTCGCCGACCTGATAGAGCGCGCAGCGACCGGCCGGCCTGCCATCGACCGTGGCCACGAACATGTCGAACTGCGGATCGTTCAGTCGCTCTTCGCACGCGTCGGCCGACAGCTCTCGCTGAGTCGGGGAGTCCGGAGATTCGGCCTCCACGAACGTGGCACGCAGCGCCGCTCGCATCGCCCGCGCGTGCAATACGCGAACACCGGTCGCGCGCTCGACGTCTGACCAGTTGGCGAGGGCCATGATCGAATGCACACGTTTGCGAAACCCGTTTCGAGCGAGAAAGGCACTGAGTTCGTCGCTCGCGTGCCCCCCGGCCGGTGCCCAGCGATGACACGTCAGTGCTTTCGATCGGAACCACTCGTCCGCCTCGGCCAACGCCTGGGGAAACGCGGTGGCCGAGTCGATGACGACCTCGCGGAACTGGTTCGCCTGCGGCAACGCCGCGAATTGCTCGGAATAATACGCGATGCCGTAGTTCAGCGTTTGTTTTTCGCAGAGCTGCGCGCACCAAGCCTGCGTTGATCTGAGAATCGAGCCCACCGTTGATCGTTCCATCACACTACCCCCCAACGCCCGGGTTTGCGGATTCATTATCTCGTGCGCCGGGCGCGGTCATGGCAAGCAAGGCGGCGATCCGCAAGAGGCAAACGCAAGGCCGACTCAGCGCACGGGGTGGGAGATCGGAGGGTTGGGCCGTCATGGAAGTTGCTCCGGGCCGTTTTCGGCATCGCGGCTCGTGCCGGGAACGTCGATGAAACCATCGTCGACGAAGCCTTCGCCGGACTGAGGATGCATGATTACGATTCGCTTGGTGAACGCTATGGCGAGCCGCCGCGCTACGAGCCGCCGAACCGGCGGGATCAGCAGCGCGAAGCCGCACAGGTCGGTCAGGACACCGGGCGTAACGAGCACGATTCCCGCAACGAGGATCAGCAGCCCATCAACGACCGCCCCGGCCGGGGCTACGCCGGCCGTGAGGTCGGCCTGGATTTTCGTAATCGCTTTGAGCCCCTCGCGCCGGGCAAGCCACGCGCCGAGCATGCCCGTGAAGACCACCAGCGCAATCGTTCCGTCCCAGCGTAGCCACTCCGTGAGACGGAGCAAGATCATCAGTTCCACAAACGGGACGACGGTCAGCAGGAGTAACAGGCGAACAAACACGTTGGTACGTTCCGGTTCCTTACGACACGCGGGCGCCCCGTCAGGCAGGGTCAAGAGAGCGCTGGCCGGGTGATGGCGAGCGTATCACGTCGACGGGGCACGGTCCAATGGGTCTCGTATTCCGCGCGTCTTACGGAGTGGCGGCGTGGACGGTGGGCGAGTCCGATGCGGTGATGGCGTCGAGCTTTGCCTGGAATGAGAACGCGACGACCCGCGCGGGTGGTTTGCGAACCGCCCAGGCGAATCGGCGGAGCGGGCGGAGGAGTCGGCAAATCGGACGATAGGCGGGTGTCGTTTCGAAACGAAGCTCACCGCCCGACGACTCAACGAGCGCGGCAAATGCGGGGGCTCGCTCCAGGTTCAGCGGGTTGATGAGAATCTCGTCATAGTCCGGCAGATCAATCGGCCAGGCGAACGGTGCGCCCGGATCCAGGATTCTGAATCGAGCGGCGTCGCCGGACGTGGCTACGTGCGGCAGCGACCGCACGCCGTTCAGTATGTGCATTTCGTTGAGTGTGTGGTAGTCGGTCAGGAAACGGGTGCCGGGATGAGCGCGCGCGTAGTCGAGAAGCTCGCGCGAGATTCGTACGTTTTGCCCCCAGCTTCCGCTGGCAAGGAGGTTCAACAAGCACACCATCACAACGAGCGGACCCATCACGCGCACTCGCAAGAAGTCGGTGGCGTAGGCTCGCAGCGCCGGGCGCGCCGCAATTGACGCGCCGAACATCACGGTCATGGCCAGGGTGAGTGGGTGAAGGAACCGGCTCATGCGCCAGAATGGTCGGTACGTCCACGGCACCAGTGAGCCGTAGCTGACCCACAGCCAGAGGATCGCGGTCGTGATCCACAGCAGGCGCACGGCGTGGGGAAGGCGTCGATAGGCCAAGCCGACGACAAGCAGCGTGACCGACAGCGAGACACCGAACGCCTTGCTGAACAGCAGTGAAACGACGGGACGCGTCAGGAACGTCGCGTTGATGGAACCGTCGGGCGTCGTCGGCATGACGCAGAGCGGATTGCCGGCGACGACCAGGCACGTTCGAAAGCGGCCGAATGCATCGTCGTACGCGAAGTGAAACACGCCCATGTCGATCGCGATTACGATCAGGCCCGCCACGACGGTCATGGCGATTACGCCTGCGTATCGACGGCGATCGAGCCACAGACCAGCCGCCGCCAACGCGGCCACGTAGTAGACGCCCGACAAGTGTGTAACCACGCCCAGAGCAAGGGCGGCGGCCGCGATGATGCGCGAGACCCTCGATTGTGAGGCGTTTAGAAACGCCAGCGTTCCCACGCTGACCAGCGCTGTCGTGACGATGAACGGCGATACCGTGGTGGCGAGATAGACGTCGATAGGCAACACGGCCGCTAGAAGCCCGGCCCACCAGACCGCTCTGCCGCCGGCGTATCGGCGGGCGGCGTACATCGCGCACGCGAGGATCGTGAATGAGGCCATGAGCGAGGGCAGGGCGGCTGCGAGTTCGCCGCGACCGAAGAGCCGCATCGAAAGCCACGTCAGCGCGTTACCGAGCAGGCGGGCCTCCCAGGGGTTGGCCGGCGCCCGGTCCCACATCGCCGCGAAACGCATGTAGTGAATGTCATCGCTGCCGGCGAGGCCGGTAAAGAACACGTATCGCGTCAACGCCCAAGCGAGCGTGCAAAGGACAATCGCCGGCACAAGCGAGCGATGGCGGTCTGTTGTGGCGGCCGGTGAAACTGGCAGAGCCAGCTTGCTGGTCGGCTTGCCGGGTGGTTCGGGCATTTTCGTGTTCCGGCGACGGCGATCGGCGATTCAGTTTGTTATCGGCACCTGCCCGTCGAGGCTGGATCATGAGGGTACTTGAAACCTATCCCAGAATTGTGTGGTACCGGTCCCGGCGCGCCGGGACCGGTGTATGCACTAGCTGGAAGCCCGTGCCACTCTTATTGGTTGGGATAGCTTCTTGGGCGGCCTCCCCACGCCTGGGTACACGGGGCATGTCGATTCAGGCGCCCGTTTCCGTTACGGCGCCGAGCATGAGATAGGGGATTCTGGATGTTCGGTTTGAGCCTCACCCCTCTTGGGGCGTGCCGATCATGACGACCGACTGCCCAAAAGGCAGCGGGAGGATCCGTTCCACCGCATCGATGAACGGCACGAGCCGATTCATCATGCCGACACCGCGGTCGGAAAGCTGAGAATGTTTCAATATACGGCTTTCCGCCAGCCCTCCCAGAAATCCGATCGGTTGAGGTAGGTACTGTGCGTTGGTCGCAGCCCGGCTTGCTGAAACGCCCGCGCCAGGGTCTTCTTCGTGTATCTACGAAAGTGCCCGAACGCGCCGTCCAACTCGCCATGGAGCATCTGGTGCGCCGGAACGAGTATGGACACACGGCCCTGCGGTTTGCACGGCCGCTGCATAGCGTCCAGCGCGGCGACATCATCTTCGATGTGTTCGAGTACGTTGAGGCAGATCACTGAATCGAAAGAGCCGGCCGACACGTCGTTGCGGGAACAATCGGCGAGATAACAGTGCGCGAAGCGGACGTTCGAGTGCGCGAAGAACACGTCGCGCAGTTCGCGCACCGACGTCAACGACGGTTCAATGCCAACGACTCGCTCGTAGTTGACCAAGAACTGAGTGATGTTACCGGTGCCGCTGCCCACCTCGCACACCAGCCCGTGAATGAAAGGACGAACCTTGTTGAACAACCAGTGATTGTAGGTGTAGAGCTTGCTCTAACAGACGAACCGGAAGCCTGGTCAGTCCGGAGTGGCACCGGTTTCCAGGCGGTGGGCACCGCGCGTACCGAGAGCCGGTGTTCGTTTCCCAAGGGTCGTCGAGTCGAAAGTTCCCACAGTGGCGGCGCGCGATCGGGCGTCGATCAACCGTTCCAAGCCTCGCTGGACCTCCTCGACGGTCGTGCTCGGCACGGGTGTGAAAACGGGGCAAACGTCGGGCAGACGACGATACTTCTCATACCGTGACGTGTAATAGGTGACGTTGTGCTCCGGTCGTCTGTCTCGGGCGGTGTCCGGGTCGGCATCAAGAAAGAACGCCAAGTGCGGTTTCGGTGCGAGCCACAGCAGCAGGCGGGTCAGCGCGCAGATGGGGTTCCGCAGATTGACGATCTTGTCGTAGACATAGCGATCGCACACGAGTGCGGTGCATCCACGTAGCCGAAACGTACGAATCCACACGGACAGCATGAGTGAGTCGATCGGGTAGATCAGCCATCCTTTGAGAACCCCGGAAAGTCGTCGGTTCGCGGCGTGTCGTTGCGGATCCGTCAACCTTGCTTTCCGTCCGGACTGTGAACTGGGGCGATCTTGTTTCTCTCCCCAAAACAGCCGACGAGTTCGGCTCCACGCGGCGCCCAATGAGACATGCGCTGATTCGAGGATACGCACGCGATGACCCTTGCCTTTCAGGTAAGCGGCCGTGCGCGCGACGTGCGTCGTTTTTCCACAGCCGTCCAATCCTGAAAAGGTGATGAGCAACATGCGTTGATTCACCCAGCGGGCTTGTGGGCCTTGACCACGAGTTCCCGCGTCAGGTAGCGAAGCGGCGCGTAACGGGTGAGGCCGTGCAAGCGCAGCGCGGCTTTGGGCAGGATCGTCGAGAGTTGTGCGAGTCCATCCAGACCCGCCCCCCGTGTTTCGATGCGTTCCCAGTCGCTGAAAAGTTTCGCGACTTGGTGAGGCCAGACGTAGGCGTGGGGTTTAGCGCCGCGAAACCATTGGTCGCGGCATTCCACGGCACAGGCCACGGCGCCGCCGCGGAAGGGGTTTCTCATTTCCGCGATCAGGAACCCGCCGGGTCGCAACACGCGGCGCATTTCGCCGAGCAACGACGGCCAATAACGGCGCGGCATAAGGTGAAAGAATCGCATGCTGGTCAGGATGTCGACGCTATCGTCCGCCAGTGGAAGATGGAACGCATCGCTCCGGGTCAGGCCCAGTTTCTCCGAGCGCTCACCGACTTTTTCGCGGCCGGCGCGAAGCATGCCGGGCGAGAGGTCGAACCCGAACATCCGGTGCGAGCGTCGTTGATCGCGCAGGTAGCAGAAGAAGCGCGCCGTCCCGACCGGCACGTCAACGTGAACGGTGCGTTCGTGCGTGGTGCCGATCATCTCGTCGATCGTCCGGTATGCCACATCGAAGAAGAAGCGGGCATTGACGCTCATGGATCTGCGGGCATCGTATGAAGTCGACTGTTTGGAATAGCTCCGGGTAAGCGATTCCTTGAGCGCGACAAGCGTCTCGTCCTCCGTGGAGGTGCGCGATGAATGCACGCCGGATTCCGGTTGGGTCGTGAAGGCAGTCACAAGGATAGCCCCTCACGAAGTCCGGCACCTAGCGCCATTGGTCGATGACGGGCGGACAGGTCGGCAAGAAATCGACGCCCGCGCCGAACAAGCGCGAAACGCGACATCTTGTTTTGCACGCTTGTGGCGGAATGGGTCAGGCACAGAATAAATGAAACGAGGTCGATCGTGGCCAGCGTCTGATCATCGGGTCCATTCTCGAAGTATCCGTGCAGCAACGACTGCCACAGCCGCGTCGCGCCGGCCGATCCTCCGCCGAGCCGCAGGTTGCCCGCGAAGTTGGCCAGATCGGTCAGCGGCCAGCTCACACGCGGCGTCACCCACCAGTCGATCAGCGAGAAGCCGTTTCGGCCGACCAACACGTTGTCGGGTTTGACATCACCGTGAACGAAGCCGGCCGGCTCTTTTTCGCTGACGGATCGCTCGATCGAGTCCAGAGAGAACCGGGCGCTCCAGTTCCGTGTGAATCGCACGCCCGCCCGATCGAGGGTGTGGGCGGCGCGATGACCCTGCTCGATGCGGTTGGCGAGTAGGCGGCGCGCATCCACGGTGAGGCGTCCATCGACGCTTAGGCTCGACCGCTGGCCGAGCATGGGGTGAATACTATCGTCATACGGTGGGCGACCCGCAGCAAAGCTGCGAAGCCAAGCGCCGAAGGCGCAACCAAATCGATCCAACCGCTCTTGGGCACGAAACAGCCTACGCATCGGTGACCACCGGAGATGGCGACCCAAGGGGGCGCCGGACTCTCGTGTCATAACGATCGCGCGTTCATCCGGCCAGCTCGCGATGATTCGCGGCACACGATCGGCCTGCTCGGGATGACGAGCACGCCACCAGTTCAGACGTTGCACGGTCAGTTCGAGGTCTCGCGGGTCGGCGCCGGGCATCCTATCTTCGCCACGCCCAAGCAATCTCGCTTCGACCTATTCGATTCGGTGGTCCCAAGAGGTCGCCGACAAGGCCTAGATTCAAGCTCTATTTAGCTTCAAGCTCTATTCTCGAGACGAGGAAGTCGAGATGTCGTGGTTCAAGTGTCTTGCGCGTGCCCTGCCGGGTGCTTGGGTGCCCCTCCTCCTGACCGCACTCCCGGCAACGGCCCAGGTTCCTGACAACCCGCTCGCGAGCCGTGCCGATGTCGCCGAGGGAGAGCGACTGTTCCTGAAGAACTGCGCCCTCTGTCACGGCGGAGACGCCACGGGCGGCCGGGGACCGGACCTGACGCGTGGCTTCTTCCGCAACGCGACCAGCGACGACCAGCTCCTTGCTGTCGTTCAGGACGGCATCTCAGGCACCGACATGCCGTGGACGGGCCTGAGCGATCGAAAGGCAGGACAGCTGGTGGCCTTCATTCGATCGTTGAGCGGCAGTTTCGGTCCCATCCCAGGGGATCCCCAGAGGGGTCGTGAGCTCTTCTTCGGCTCCGCCACCTGCAGCACGTGCCACCGTGTGAGCGGTGAGGGGAGTCGTCAGGGACCGGACCTCAGCTGGGTCGGCTGGCGACGAGCGCCGGACTACCTGAGAGCCGCGTTACTCGATCCCAACGCCGACGTGGAGCCCCGCTGGTGGACGGCCCAGGCGACGACCGTGAGCGGTGAGAAGATCGGCGGCATTCTGGTCGACGAAGATCAGTTCACGATTCGCGTGCTCGACGCGAACGACGACCTCCACGCGTTGGCCAAGAGTGATCTGGAGGAGTTCGAGCGAGAGAAGAGCTCCAGGATGCCCTCGTTCCTCGGGGTCCTCAGCGAGGAAGATCTCGACGACGTCGTTGCGTACCTCGCCGGACTGCGCGGAGGAGAGAGCGACCGATGAGACATGTCACCATAGGACTGCTGATCGCACTGTTTGGGTGTCAGGGGGGTGAGCCGAGCCCAGACACCCTCCGCGAAGGGGCCGATGCC
>JADFRH010000086.1 GCA_022561415.1 Planctomycetota bacterium | reverse complement strand
AGGTGGCGTAGCACCGTCGGCAGATCGTCGACGACGGTCGGCCGACCACGTGTTCTCAGGCGTGGGGTGGCAACTAGCTCAGACGGATAACCGAGTATTCCATCAACGAGAACTCGAACCGCAGCTTCGTCCGCCGGTGATTCGCTAAGTACGGCGAGTTTCACGAGCCGCTCGGAACCCCGCCAAGGACGCCGGCATACCACGTGTCACCGAGGTGCGCGTCCCGGAGAATTTCGTCTACGTTCGGTAAATCGACCAGACGAATGAACTTTGCCTCTTGTCCGGTCTTTTCGGCGATAATGACCTCCTCCGGATGGTCTTTGAAGAGATCAACGAAGTACGGTGAATGTGTTGTCGCTACAACCTGAACGGGCTCGCGGTCTTCCCCGTAGTTCTCGGGATACGCCAATCGGTAAAGCGCATCGCGAACGTCTCGGAGCAACCGTGGATGAATGCCGCGATCGGGTTCCTCAAAGCCGATGAACGGTGCCGGGTCCGGAAGATAGGCAAGAGTAAGCATGGCGAGCGCCAAGAGCGTACCTTGCGACAATTCCCTGGCGGCGATGCGATTGCGCCCGTGTCGCGTGCGAAGAAATATCGATCGATGTCCTTTCTGGGGGGTATCGAACAACACTCGATCAAACTCGGGTATCCATCGTCCCAGCTGATCGTTTAGCGCTTCGAATCGCTCTGGTTCCAGATCGCGAAGTCGGTCCAGCACACCTGCGAGCCCCTGACCGTTTTCGGCCAACTCCATATTCTTATCTAGATGAACTGCTAGAGCAATTTCGTTCGCATCCAGAGAGTAGGTGCGGCTCTTCGCTAGGTTGTTAGTGAGGCGATTTCGGATCTCTTGCGTAACGCTGGCACCTGAAGGCGGCGCGTGTTTCAAGAATGCCTGCCCATTGGGCTGCCACGAAGCTTCTGAAGAAAACCCCTTGTCGGAATCGGACCACATAATGCGGATGACGGCATTGTGCGTTTGGCGTTCGTTGCCACTTACATGCACAAGGTGCTCGTACTGATAATTGGGCGGGGCGTGTGAGGTCTTCAGCGCCTGAAGAGCTGTGCTCTTCCCACTCCCGTTTGGTCCAACGATTAGAGTAAAACGCCCAAGCGAAAGTTTCGCGTCGCGCAAGGCTTTGAAGTTTTCGAATTGGATAGATTCAATCACGGTCTGCTCTATTCTACATCAAGTCCAGCGAATCTGCGGCCTGACTCAGGGTCGAATAACCGGAGCGCCACGCTCGAACTAGTAGTAATCTAGCTACTTGGATTATACACGTTGGGGCAGCGTGTGCCAAACGTTGTGCGATGGTGCAAAGCCGGGGTTGCCCGGTCCAGAGTAGGGATTGAGTAATAACACAAGGTGTGCTATCCATGCCCGTGGAGTCATGGTGGGCGGAGCTTCGCTTCCTTTTCTCTGACGTTGGAAGAAAACACGATGGAATCGTCGATTGAGATGATGTTCGGGATCGCGTTTCTTGTGGTTGGGCTTTCCCATATCGCGCAACCGCGGGTGTGGGCCGAGTTCTTTGTCATGTTGCGAGGTCAAGGCGAGGCGGGCATCTTCGCCGTTGCGCTCGTAACACTCCCGGCCGGTTTGCTCATCGTTTCGTTCCACAACACCTGGACCGGGCTGCCGACGGTCCTGACCGTCATCGGCTGGGGCTACTGCGCCAAGTGCTTCGTGTACATGGTCTTTCCACGTGCCGGATTGGCGGCCTTAGCGAAGATATCCGTGGAAAAACCTGGTAAGTTCATTGTGGTCGGCGTCATGCTCGTCGTGATGAGCGGCATTTGTTGGTGGTCGTGGTTCGCACGGCTGTGATCTCCCGTTCTCACGGAAAGGAAGCGGCTGCTCATGCCGACTCGAAACGTGTACATGCGAATCATGCTTTGGTCGCTGGGTTTGGCGGCTGCGGGTGGGGTGCTGGCCGTTCTGTCGGTGAATCGGTACCTCGCCTGGCGCGTTGTTTGGACGGGGTTCACCACGGCCGTCGCGTGCGGCATCATGATCCCGGTTGGCGGCTTGGTAGACCGCAAGGAGACACGATCGGCCGGGCTGTTCGGCATGGGTGCGGTCGTCGTCGAGTTCCTCCTGGCAATGTTGCTCATCTGGGAAGTTCCGCGCCACGTATTCTTGCTGAACATCGAGAACGAGATCGCCGGGACGATGGGGCTGGGTGTCGGCATCTGCGTCCTCGTTCCTTGTTTCCTAATTCTCGCGCGCAAACCGTACGGCGCTTGGGCAGGTCGAGCCGGCGTCGTGTTTACGATCGCTGCCTTCGCGGCTTGGCTCGTCGCTGTTTGGCTACCCTACAACCAAAACCGCGGGCAGATTCGAGACAACTGGGGAGAGACCGGTGCCGCGCTGTCGGTCTTGGGAGCGTTTGCCGTCTTGTGCCTTGTCGGGGGCGGATGGACGGATCCTAGACGTTGGCGATACGCCGGTGTGATCGCGGGCGTGGTCGCCTGCTGCATGTGGTTGATCGATATCTGGATCGGAACGGGAAGCGATCCGGGATACGTCATTTTCTGCGGCCTGTTGATCCTTGCGACGGTCGTTGCCCACGCCAACGTCAGTGTCCGTGCGACGATTGCGCCCGAACATGCATGGGTGCGCACCTGCACCCTAGTGGCCGCAGTATGCACGGCCTTGATGATTGAACTCTTCGTCATCGACGACCGACTTTATCCAATGCTGGGCTACAGCGGCTTGATAGAACGACTCGCCGCGGCCGGTGGAATCGTGACCGCGTGCGGAACGTTGGCACTGGTCGTTTTCGCGCGGTTCGATCGCCGCATCGATTACGAGTCCGTCACGGCCGACCTGTCGCGCATCTCGGTCGTCTGCCCACGATGCAACAAGAAGCAGATGATCGGCGTCGGCGACTCCGTCTGTGCGAGCTGCAAGCTCCGCATCTCGATCCGACTCGAAGAGCCCCGATGCCCGAAGTGTGACTATCTGCTCTTCGGTCTAACGTCAGGCCGCTGCCCGGAGTGCGGCACACAGTTCGTCGAGAGCGCTGCGTCTGCGCCCAGTCCAGAACCGACAAATTGAACTGAGCGGCGAGTTTGGGATCCGGGGTCGCCAGTACGAGTTTCGTCTTCTACGGGGATTGGAGATTGCCGGGTCAGAGCATCGGGCGCAAGCCCGGTGACCGACCACCGTGCGGATGGCGTGGCGCGCCGGCAATGGAACCTGTCCGTGGGCTCGCGCCCACGGCTCTGACAGGCTCGATCGTGCAATTTGTTGTAACGCTCGCCGTGCCGACTGCCCTGCGCTCGCTATGGCAGGCCTGTACGATGCGGGCTGCGTAGGATAAGCGTCCCGGCACTCAGCACCGACAACAAGAACGCTACAACCCCCCAAGTCGAGGCGGCCGGGATCGGTAGCGGTTCGCACAAGGACGTTGGCACAAGCGCGATGTCAACAGACGCCGGTGCGTTCCCAACGTTCACATTCACATCCTGCGTGATGTAGCCCGATTCGTTCACCCGGACGGTGTAGGGCTGATTCGCCTCCACGACGAACGTCCATCGGCCGAAGGGTAGGAACGTGCGACGCGCCAACTCGCCCGTATCGAATGCGAAGTCAGTAAGCGTCACGTCGGCCTCGATCGGCTCGTCGGTGCATGCGTCGGTAACATGAACGTCAATGCGCGCCTGCCCGAGACGGTCGTACATGTACTGCCAGCCCGAGCGGTTGCGGTTGACGATACCGGCCACCTGACTAAACGCCGGCTCGAAGGACGTGCCCACTTCAATGATGAACGAATAGACGCCCATGTGGGCGTAGTACCAACTGGTGTCGTCGCCGCTTAGGGCGCCGGCCGAGGTCGGTGAGAACACCGTATATCGCGGCACAGAGTCGACCGCGTCGATCGCATCGGCCACTCCGTTCATCATTTCGTCGATCACGCCGTGCTCCGGCATGAACTCGCTCGGCGAGCCCGTGCTACACGCATACGGATAGTCGATGAACCGGCCGAAGGCGTGATAGGACGTGGCCATCACGAACTTGAACGAGTCCGCAAGGGCCATCATGGCCTGCGTTTCCAGTTCCGACGCGGACGAGGGTCCCTTGTAAGTGACGCCCGAGCAGCTCGTCGTCGACCCGCATCGGTCCGGTCCCCAACGATAGGGATAGTTGCGATTCAGGTCTACACCGGTGCAGCCGCCCGCGTATACCCGTCTGTTCTTTCGCCACAACGAGCTGCCGTTGAAAACAAACTGGATGCCGTCCGGGTTGACCATGGGGACACACACGGTCTTGAAATCGTTGACCCACCCCGTGATCGTCGCATCGACGCCATAGCCGTCGGTGAGTGTGTTGACGACGTCCATAACCACGTGTGAAGTAGCCACCTCACGGGCGTGGTGTTGGGCGTTGAATTGAATGGCTGGCTCGTCCTCGTCGACACCCGGCCGGTCTGAAATCTCCAGGGCGAAGATGTTTCGACCCTCGAACGTCGTCCCGGCCAGAAAGACGCGCGTGATTGTCGGATGGTCTGCGGCCACCTGCGCTATCATCGCGCCGACCTCAACGGGATCGAAGTACTGTGGGTCGGTTTGAGCAGTACGTTCGCTCACACCGCCCCGGAGCGTTCGCGTCAGCGAGAAACCCGCGTCCGTCAGTCGCTTCAAGCTCTCGTCGTCGGGCACGTCGAGTACGATCGTGCTATCGAGTGGATTGAAGCCGCACCGGTCGATTGCGAAGCCATTCACCGTCAGCCAGTCAAACCACTGACGAGACGTAGCCGCGTCCACCGGCTGACCCGCAGCAGCGCCCGGGAAAGCAAGCTCCACAATCGAGGATGCCTCGGAGGAAATCGGACAGACTGAGAGCATGAGAAGGGCACAACAGAGGATCGCTCGCCCGAAGATTCGTCGCGTTGAGTTTTCGTCTACCCAGACATTTCCCATCCATCACACCTCAAGCCGTCAGCGTACCAACATAACCAATCCGATTCAAGAAGGAATGGCCTCCGGCCGCCCTGAATCGCGCCTCTTCGGACGCAGAACCCGTGCAATCACCGACAGGACACCGGTGCCCCACAATCTCGCGGTAGGTTTTTAGTCCCCATCAGTCCGTGTCCGCTGGGCAGTCGCCGTGAGTGCGGGCGATCAAGTCGTACGTCTCCGGTCTTCGGTCGCGGAGGAAGGGGAACAGAGCGCGGGCTTTGGTTACCGCGTTCTTCTCGAGGTCCACGGCGCCGATTTGGTTGGGCTTGTCGTCGAGGGTGAGGATGACGTTGCCTTGCGGGTCGAGGATCATCGATCGACCCATGAACGTCAGCGGGTCTTCGATACCGGCGCGGTTGGCCATGGCGATGTAGACGCCGTGGGTAACGGCGGCCGCTCTCATTTCCAGTTCGTAAATGTCGGCAAAGGGCTCCGACGCGGCCACGGCCGTGGGCACCAAGACCAGCTCGGCCCCTTGCAGCGTGAAGCTGCGGAACACCTCCGGGAAGTGACGGTCGTAACAGATCGCGATGCCGAAGCGCCAGCCCTCGAGCTCGAACACGTGATAGCGATCCCAGCCGGGCGTGTAGTAGAACTTCTCGTTGTAGCCGGGCTCCTCGGAGAGGTGCATCATGCGCTGGCGACCGATGTAGGTTCCGTTTCGGTTGATGACCACGCTGGCGTCGAAGCAGAGGTGCTCGCGCGAGAGTTCGTAGTGGTTGTAGACAATGTGGATACCGAAGTCTTTGGCCGCCTGCGAGAACCAGTCGGACGTAGGTCCGGGGATCGGCTCGGCCAGGTCGAAGTGCTCATACCTGTGCGGCGTTCGCGGGAAGAATTCGAGTATCGACATCTCGGGGAACAGCACGATTTTCGCCTCGGCGCCGGCGGCCTGTTCGATCAACCCCCTGGCCGTCGTGCGATTGGCCTCGATGTCCTGCGTACCGTGGATTTGTGCGACTGCGATTTTCATGCGGGCACTTTGCGAGCTGCGCTCGGCGTTGTCAATGTAGCGCCGGGGCTCATCCCCGGCGAACCGAATGCCCGAGCGCCCGGGTGGCATGGCCAAGCGCAGCGCCGCCATGTCTTCCCAAACAGTTCGAGTACCGACGGCGCACTACGCGTTTGGCTTCGTTGCGTGAAACTTGGCGCTCCAGACCTTTCCGGCAAGGGATTTGGCCACGTCGGCGATGCTTCCCAGGCCGGCGGCCGAGGCGCAGCATTCGATGGCGGCGGCCTGGCCGGGCAGCTCCGACTCGATCAGGCCGGTGAGCTGGGTAGCGTCGTAGACGATGCGCTCGCACACCTCGACGTCGACAAGCCCGGCATCGCGAAGACCGGCCAAGTACTCGTCCTCGTCGATCGCGCCGGAGATGCACGAGTTGTACATCGCCTGGTCCTCTCGAACCCAGGGCGGCAAGTCCTTGACCACCAGGTCCGACACGATCATCCGTCCGCCGGGTTTGAGCACGCGGGCGATCTCGGAAAAAACCTTGGGCTTGTCGGGTGACAGATTGATGACACAGTTGGAGATCACCCAGTCAACCGAAGCGGAATCCACCGGCATCTCCTCGATCGTGCCCTTGCGAACCTCGACGTTGGTCAGGCCCGATGCGGCGATGTTCTCGTTGGCTTTGGCGAGCATGGCGTCGGTCATGTCCACGCCGATGGCTTTGCCGGTAGCCCCGACCTTTTTTCCGGCCAGTAGCACGTCGATGCCCGCGCCCGATCCGAGATCGAGCACGACGTCGCCCTCTTTGACTTTGCTCAGTGCCAGCGGGTTTCCGCAGCCGAACGAGTTGACCACGGCCTCAGGCGGCAGGGCGTCGAGCTCCTCCTTGGAATAGCCGGCCAGCTTGACCACGACGCCCTTTTGGACGGCGCCGCTGCAGCAACCGCGCGGTCGGTCCTGAGGGGCGGTCACGGCCGATGCGTAGGCCTTGGATACGGCGTCGCGTACGGTTTGATGTTGAGTCATGGTTTGCGTCCTTTCTGAATTCAAGATGAGTTGCCGGACGCTTGCGCATTCGGCTGTAGAATTTTGGAAGGTGTTTGGTCATCGGGCGTGCCACCGCAGCAGGCCTCGAAGCCGTCGGCCAGTGCCCGCAGCGTCTTGATCAACTCGTCGTAGCGGACCCGGTAGAAAACCTCCTTGCCTCGTTTCTCGCAGCTCAGAATGCCCGCGTCGCGCAGCATGGCCAGGTGCCGCGAGACGACCGAGAGATCGGTCGGGCAACATTGGGCGAGCTGCGACACGCTGCACGGCTCGCAGCACTGAGCCAGCCGTGCGAGCAGGGCGATGCGGCTGGGATCGCACAAGGCCCGAAAAAAACGGGGTTCCAGGAGACCATCAATCTCGCAGCAGCCGGAACGCTTGTTCATTTGCGTCATAACGCAAGTATATGACATGGATCGTTGCTCGGCAAGTCGCCGGACAAGAAGTCACATCCCAGGTTCCGGGCCGGTGGTGCGAGAATCCACTCGCGCTCCCCCATTCAGGGGATTCCTTCCGGTGCACCGCTCAAGACCGTGATACGCAGGATGGGAATCCCTCGGAGCCTAGGAACGAAACGGGAATCTCGTCTCGGCATCGAGCGACGACGCAACACGACCACTCCCTCACGGTCGCGGTACGGATAGAGTCGTCGAAACCACATGCGTCTATGAGCAAACGGCACAGCGGTGGATAGCCTCGCTGCCTTGCCGTTAAGGCGGTGCGCGCCTAAGCTGCCGCGCTCGACGTAGGACGTTACACTTTGACACGCTAAGCCATGGACCTCGCACAGCTCAACAAGACGATCGCGGACATTGAATCGGGCATTGCGTCCAAGTTGGGCGACGTTTCCGAAGTCGATGCCCTGCGCGGTTTGGAAACCGCCACCCTCGGGAAGAAGGGCTCGCTCGGCAGACTGCTCGCGGGGATCAAGGACTATCCGGCCGGCGAGCGCGGCCAGGTGGGCAAGATCGTCAACGAGGCCAAGGCGCGGATCAAGGCGATCTTCGACGCCCGCCTGGCCGAGCTTCAATCGGCGAGCGCGGCGGCCGAGGCCTCGGGCGACGGGGCGTTCGATCCGACGCTTCCGGGTACGCGGCCGCCGATGGGCAGCGTTCACCCGGTCACGGCGGTTCAGTGGGAGGTCGAGCGGGCGTTCGAGCGGCTGGGCTTCACGGTCGAGGCCGGTCCGGAGATGGAATCGGAGTACAACAACTTCGAGGCGCTGAACATACCGGCCACCCACCCCGCCCGCGACATGCAGGACACGTTCTGGCTGAAGAACGGTTGCGTGCTTCGTACGCACACCTCACCCGTGCAGCACCGCTCGATGTTGAAGTTCGGCGCGCCGCTTCGCGTGATCGTTCCGGGCCGATGTTTTCGCTATGAAACGCTCGACGCCTCGCACGAGAACACGTTTCATCAGGTCGAGGGACTGGTCATCGACCGCGACATCTCGCTGGCAAATCTGATCGCCATGGCGCGGACGCTGCTGATCGAGGTGATGCAGCGCGAGGTCGAGCTGCGGGTGCGTCCCGGCTTTTTCCCGTTCGTCGAGCCCGGCATCGAGATC
>JADFRH010000085.1:5745-8579 GCA_022561415.1 Planctomycetota bacterium | reverse complement strand
GTTCCTTCACGCCCTTTTTGCCCGCCACGGTTTTTTTCGGGCCCTTGCGCGTCCGGGCGTTCGTCCGTGTCCGCTGCCCTCGCACGGGAAGGTGCATTCGGTGCCGGATCCCGCGGTAGCACTTGATGTCCTTGAGACGGGCAATGTTCGACTGAACGCTGCGCCTCAGCTCACCCTCGACCTGGTAGCTTCGGTCGATCACACTGGCGACGCCGGCAATCTGCTCTTCGGTCAGATCCTTCGACTTGACGCCTACCTCTACCTGAGCCTCTTTGAGCACATCGAGCGCCAGCTTCGGTCCGATCCCGTAGATGTAGCGCAGCGCAAACTCGATGCGCTTGTTACCCGGAATGTCCACACCCGCAACACGTGGCACGTGCAGCCTCCTCAACCCTGCCGCTGTTTATGACGGGGGTTTGTGCAAATCACTCGAACAACGCCCTTACGCTTGACGATCTTGCAGTTTTCGCAAATCCTTCGGACACTCGCTCTGACTTTCATATCTACCACTCCGGGCGCCGCTCGAAACCGAGCCAACGCCAAACGTCCACTAACACGCGCCCGTCAGCACGTCCACGCCGCGGTCGGTCACGGCCAACGTGTGCTCAAAATGGGCGGCGTACTTGCGATCGCGCGTCACGATGACCCACCGCGAGGCATCACCGTACTCCACGGCATGCCGGCCGAGATTCACCATCGGCTCCACCGCCAGCACGAGCCCAGGCACCAGCTCGAAATCCATCCGAGCCTGCCTGGCGTTCCAATAGTTGGGCACCTTCGGATCCTCATGCATGCTTCGCCCGATTCCATGACCGACGAAGTCACGCACGACCGACATTCCCTCGGCCTCGACCAAGCACTGCATCTGCGTCGCAATCTCGCTCCACATTCGACCGGGCCGCATCTGCTCCATGGCGAGATCCAAGGCCCGTTTCGTCACATCCAACAGCCGCTCGGCGTCGGGCGCGATCGCACCGACCGCAATCGTCGTCGCGGCATCGCCGCAGTACCCGGCCAGGCGAACACCGCAATCGACGCTCACCACGTCGCCCTCTTCGAGCGCCCGATCACCCGGAACCCCGTGAACAAGCTCCTCATTCACACTCGTGCAGAGCGTTCCGGGAAACGCGAAGCGGGCCTGGGTATTCTCGACACCCTTGAAGAGTGCGATCCCGCCCGCATCCGCCACAATCTTTTCGGCGATGGCGTCGAGCTCACCGGTTGTCACGCCGGGGCGCACCACCGCGCGCATCTTCGTCAGTACCCGCTGCACCACGCTCCCGGCCGCCCTCATCAGCTCGATCTCACGCGAGCTCTTGAGAATGATGCCACCCGTTCTTTTCGCTGCCGGAGCCTTTGTTCCGTGCCCTTTCAAGCACCCGATCCTCTCGTAGACCTCTCCGCGTCCGGTTCGTCGCCTCGACGGCGACACCGGCGCGGGGGCCGCAACACCAACACTAAGACCGCGCGCCCTTGATCGGTCCTTCCCCGCCCAAGAAACCCGCATAGTTCCGCATGATTAAACTCGCCTCGATGCGCTGGACGAGATCCAGCGCGACACTCACTACAATCAGCAGCCCCGTGCCTCCTAGAAACGCCGACACGATGAACGGAATCTTCATGGACTGAGCCACGAGCGTCGGAATGATCGCGATAATGGCGAGGAACGCCGCACCGACGTAGGTGATTCGACCCATCACTTTTTCGAGATAATCCGCCGTTCGCTTGCCGGGACGAAGTCCGGGAATGAAGCTGCCGTAGTCACGAAGGTTGTTGGCCATTTCCTTGGGCCGGAACTGAACGGTCGTCCAGAAGTAGGCGAAGAAATACACGGCCACAATGTACACCAGAATGTAGGGATACTGCCCCGTCGTAAAGCTGTCACGCATGAACCGCCAGAAACTACTGGTGGGCCAGAAACCCAGGAAAAAGCCGAAGATAAGGCTCGGGAAGATCAACATCGAGCTGGCGAAGATGATCGGCATGACGCCGCCGTGATTGACCCGAAGCGGAAGGTAATGACGCTGCCCTCCGTAGACGCGTCGCCCGCGGGTCTGCTTGGCCTGTTGGATCGGGATCCGGCGCTGGGCCTGCATGATCAGAATCGCACCGGCCACCACCCCGACGAACATCAGAAGCAGAAACATCAGCTTGGGAATGTCCAACTCGCCCGGTCCGGCAGAGCCCTTCAAGGTCATGTGCGCCTTGATGTAGAGCGCCGCGTTGGGAAGCTGGACAACGATCCCCGCCATGATGATCAGCGAAATCCCGTTGCCGATTCCGTACTCGTCGATCTGCTCGCCGAGCCACATCAAAAAGACGGTGCCCGTGGTCAAAATGAGCAGCGACATGACCATGTAGCTGAAGCTCATTCCGAGAAAGCCACCCTCGAACCGCGGGAAGATGTAACCCTGACTGGCGATGTATTTCATCCAGACGCCGGCGTTGATAAAGCAAAGCGCGACCGTCGCGTAGCGCGTGTATTCCTGAATCTTCTGGCGACCGGTATCACCCTCCTGCTGGAGCTTCTCGAGGGCCGGCACCACCGTCACCAGAAGCTGAAAGACGATGGACGCGGAGATGTACGGCATGATGCCGAGCCCGAAGATCGTACTCTGCGACAGATTCCCACCCGTAAAGAGCTGGAAGTAATTGAACAAATCATTGAGCCCGCCACCGCCGACCGGCGCACCGGCCGTCATCGCAGCCTGATCCACGCCGGGCATCGGCACCTTGAACCCGATCCGGTAAATCACGAGCATGCCGAACGTAAAGAGGATCTTGTTACGCAGCTCGGGAATGCGAAAGATGTTGAGAAACGTAGCGAACATACG
>JADFRH010000085.1:0-5735 GCA_022561415.1 Planctomycetota bacterium | reverse complement strand
GTTCGACCCGACCGGAGTCTCGCACCGGGCGGACCGACTGGATTACTTAATGACTCTCGCCTCTCCGCCGGCCGCCTCGATCTTTTGGGCCGCCGACTGGCTGAACTTCACCGCATCGACAACGAGCTTCTTGGTCAGTTCCCCGTCACCGAGAACCTTGACCGGAAATCGCAGTGACCGAAGAAGCCCGACCTCCATGAGCGATTGGGCGGTCACGTGGGCACCGGCCTCGAATCGCTCCTCCAGCATTCCCACGTTGACAATGCCATACCGCGTGGCGAACTGGACGTTGCTGAACCCCCGTTTGGGTAACCTCCGAAACGTCGGCATCTGCCCGCCCTCGAACTGACCGCGCGAGGTCCAGCCGGACCGCTGCCCGGCACCCTTGTGACCTCGCCCGCAGGTCTTACCGTTGCCGGAACCACGCCCGCGCCCGACACGTTTTCGGCGCTTCTCCCGTCCCGCGAGCCTGGTGATGTCTGTGATATTCATGACGAAAACCTATCCTGCGATCTTGACGCCGCGCAACCGCTCGACATCCTCGCGCTGAATCATGCCCAGCAACCCGCGAAGCGTTGCATGCACGAGATTGTGCGGATTGTTCGATCCGTAGCTCTTGGTCAGTACGTCGCGTACGCCCGCGAGCTCAAGCACCGCCCGGACACTACCGCCCGCAATCACGCCGGTACCCGGTCTGGCAGGCACCATGACGACATGGCTGGCGCCGAAGCGACCGACGACTCGATGGGGCAACGTGCCGCCAACAATCTTGACCGACTTCATCTCTCGCGTGGCCGCCTTGCGTCCTTTTTCCACGGCCGAGGGAACCTCCGGTGACTTTCCGTAGCCGACGCCCACCTTACCGTTTCGATCGCCAACCACGACCAGCGCACCAAAGCTAAACCGCCGACCGCCCTTGACCACGGCCGAACACCGGTTAATCCGCACGACGACCTCATCGAACCCCTTGTCGTCTCTGTCCCCTCGGTTAGGTCCACCTTGTGCCATTGATGTTTCATTCCCTCTCTTACGAGATGGCGGCATTCACGCCACCGCCCGTTAGAACTTGAGACCCGCCTCTCGAACAGCGTCCGCCAGACTCTTGACCCGCCCGTGATAGCGAAAGCCGTTTCGATCAAAACAAACGGCCTCAATCTGTTTCGCCTTGGCCTGAGCCGCCAACTCCGCACCCACAATGGCGGCCGCAGCCCGATTCCCGGCGTTGTCGATCTTGTCACGCAGCGCCTTGCACTTGGTGCCCGCATGGCAGAGCGTCACACCCGCCAGGTCGTCGATGATCTGGGCATAGATATGCTTGGCGCTCCGAAAAACGCTGAGTCGCGGACGATCGCTCGTACCGCGAATCCGTTTTCGCAGACCACGCTTACGACGAGTCCGCCGCTGAGTTTTGATCGGGCTTGATGCCATGACTACACCGAATTCTCTTCGTTCTGTCTAGCGACGCGGTCGCGAGCGTACTAGCCGGTACCCGCCAATGCCTTACCCTGCTTACGCCGCACCTGCTCGTCGTCGTAGCGTACACCCTTGCCTTTGTAGGGGTCGGTCTTGCGCAGCGAACGAACCTCGGCCGCGAATTCTCCCACGAGCTGCTTGGCAATCCCGCGAATGACCAACGACGCCGGTTCCGTATCGCCCCGCGCGGCGTCACGCTCGATCACCACTTCGAGACCCTCTGGAACTTGCAACTCGAACTGCGAACCCAACCCGCGCCGCCTACCGGAAAAGCCGACGTTCAGATGAAGCGTCCGCCCCGTTAGCTTGCAGTTGTATCCCGTTCCGTAAATCAGCAGCCTGCGTTCAAAACCGTCGGTCACGCCCTTGACCATGTTCGCAATCAACGCACGCGTGAGCCCGTGATTGGCTCGTGACTGCTTCGTATCATCCCGGCGCGTCACGCACAGCGACTTGGCGGCCTCGTCATGCACCACCTCGGCGGAATAGGGATACTCCCACGCGGACGAGCCTTTGGGGCCGGTCACGGTCACCTGTCGCCCCGACAGCTTCACCGTCACACCCGCAGGAATAGGAATGGGCTGTTTGCCTATGCGCGACATCAGTTCTTCCGCAAATTCCGAAACACGCGGCAACCAGCACCGCGCGGCTTCCTCTGAAAACTCAATACACCGTACAGAGCACTTCTCCGCCGACCTTTTTTTGACGACAGACTCGGTCGCTCAGAACGCCCTTGTTGGTCGACACGATCGCGACCCCCAGCCCGTCGAGCACGCGGGGAAGCTCGTCTACCTTGCGGTAGACGCGGCACCCCGGCTTGCTCTCACGCTTGATCTTGTGGATCAACTGCTCACCGCGCGGGCCGTACTTCAGGCGGACCTTGATCAGCCCCTGACGACCGTCGTCGATGACGTCGTACCCCTCGATGTACCCCTCGTCGCGGAGCACATCGGCGATGCCTCGACAGACCTTGCTGTTCAGGCAGTCGACCACCTTGGAACGGTTGCGCAACGCGTTGCGCACCCGCGTCAGCATGTCGGCGATCGGATCACTCATCGACATTTGTTGTACCTTCGTTGTCCATGGGCCTGTCGTCCTTCATCGCGGCGTGCTACCAGCTCGCCTTGCGCATCCCGGGGATCTTTCCCTGCAGCGCCAGCTCGCGCAGCACGATTCGGCTGATGCGGAACTTCCGATACACGCTCCGCGCCCGCCCGGTGATCTCGCACCGTCGGACCTTCCGCGAGCTGAACTTGGGGGTCTTCTTTGCTTTCGCGATCTGACATTTGCTGGCCATAATCAGTTCTGCTCCGGACGCTTGAACGGCATGCCCAGCTGCGCCAGCACGAATGCGCTGCGCTCCGGGGTGCTGTTCGAGAACGTCAGATTGATGTTCATTCCGTGTGTGAACGAGACCTCCGCCATGTTGATCTCGGGGAACACGCCCTGCTCCGTCAGCCCGAACGAGTAGTTCCCCTGCCCGTCGAACGACGTCGTCGGCAGCCCCCGGAAGTCCTTGATACGGGGTGTCGCAAGGTTGATCAGGCGGTCGAGAAAGTGCCACATCCTGTCGCGCCGGAGCGTCACCACCGCCGACGTCTCGTACCCCTCGCGGACCTTGAAGTTCGAGACGGACTTCTTGGCCTTGCGGATGATCGGCCTCTGGCCCGAAATCGCTTCCAGCGTTTCGATCACCGATGATCGAACGTTGGGCGGGATCTTCGTGCCGTCGAGATGACGACCCATGTTCACGTTGAGCGTGATCTTCTCGAGACGCGGAGCCGCCATGGGGTTCTTGGTCCCGAACTGCTCCATCACGGCGTTGCGGACCTCGGCGTCGTACTTCTCAGCCAGTCGAGGCCTGGGCGCCGGCTCGATCGGCCCGTCGTCTGTCTTCTTCTTTTTAGCCTTGCCTTTAGCCATAACCTACTACTCCGACCGGGCCCCGCGGCCCACAGGTCTGCACGTCACTTCTTTCTCGGCCCGCGGATCTCGCGCCCGATCGTCTTCTCGTCCTTCGTCGCCGACACCCGAAGCTTGCTCCCGTCATCGCGCGTCTTGAATCGCACGCGGACCGGGCGACCGTCCACCACCGGGCTCACGTTGCTGATGTGGATCGGGGCTTCCTTGGTGATGATCCCGCCCTGCGGATTGATCCGCGTGGGCTTGAGGTGCTTGGTGCGAAGATTCACGCCCTGCACGATCACGCGATCGGTCTTGGGGATCACGCGCTTGATCTCGCCCACCTTGCCGCGCTGGTCGCCGGCGGTGATCATCACCGTGTCGCCTTTTCTCACATGCCTGGGCATCGTTGCGATCCTCTTCCGCACGGCTCCACGACTCTTCAGAGCACCTCGGAGGCCAATGAAACAATCTTCATGTAGTTCTTCTCGCGCAGCTCGCGGGCAACGGGCCCGAAGATACGTGTTCCCTTCGGATTCCCGTCGTCGTCGATCAGCACGACCGCGCTGCTGTCGAACTTCACGTACGACCCGTCGGCCCGTCGGGTGGCCTTGGCGGTGCGAACGACGACCGCCTTGGACATGTCGCCGGACTTGATGTCCGAGCCGGGCAGCGCCTTCTTCACCGAGATGAGCACGCGGTCGCCGACGTACGCGGTCTTGCGCGTGTACTGCCTGCGGCCGGTCGACCCGCCGTACACACGGATCACGTACGCAACTTTGGCGCCGGAGTTATCCGCGACCTCGCAACGAGATTCTTGCTGAAGCATGGCTCTGTCCTCTCGCTACCGACCCCGCCCGCTGGCGACGACCCGCACGAGTCGCCACGATTTGGTCTTGCTGATCGGTCGGCACGGCGCCACCTCGACGCGGTCGCCGGCGTGCGACTCGTTGTTCTCATCGTGGACATGCAGCACGGTCCGATGGCGGACATACTTGCCATACTTCGGGTGCTTGGTCATGTAGTTCACCACGACCTTGCGCGTCTTGTCGCGCAGATCAGACTCGACCATCCCGATCCTGGAACCTCTGGTCGATTCTTTGGTCTGAGCTGCTGTCGTTTCACTCATTGCCAAACCTTCCAGGCCCCACAGCGGGGCGTTGCGTCTCAGCCCGCGCCGGCCACCAGCCGGGTGCGGCGCTCCGTCATCAGGCGGGCCACGTCCTTGCGGATCTTCTTGAACTGCGAGTTGTCCTCGACCTTTTCCGATATGGTCTGGCACCGGAGCTGGTACAGTCTCTCCCGAAGCCGTTTCAATTCGATCCCGATCTCTTCGCTCTTCATCTTCTTCACTTCGCTGCCGGTCATGGATCCGCTCCTGACTCACACCGCCACACGCCGGCCGACAAACCGGCACTTCACCGGCATCTTCATGGCCACGCGCACGAGCGCCTCCTTGGCAGCCTGCTCGGGCACGCCCGCAATCTCGAACAGCATCGTCCCGGGCCGCACTCGGGCCGCCCAGTAGTCCACGTCCGCCTTGCCCTTGCCCATGCGCGTCTCAAGCGGCTTCTTCGACACCGGCTTGTCCGGGAACACACGGATGAACAGCTTGCCCTCGCGCTTGAGGTAGTGCTGGGCGGCGACACGACCCGCCTCGATCTGGCAGCCCTTCACCCACGCGCCCTCGAGCGCCTGCAGGCCGAAATCGCCGAACGCGACGTAGTTGCCCTTCGTCGCGTTGCGCCGACGCACACGACGGAACTCCTTGCGGAACTTCACTCGCTTGGGCATCCGTCCGGGAGGCATCTGTCACACTCCTTGAGCGCCGGCCCGACGGTCGGCGATCCTGGTCCATACGTGTTCAGTCCTTACCGTCGTCCTCTGGCCCTGGCCCGACCGCCCGCGGCTGTCGACAGGCCCTCTTCCTCGGTCATCTCGTCGGTGTAGTTCCCCTTGTAGATCCACACCTTGATCCCCAGAATCCCGTACGTGGTGAGCGATTCCGCAAAGCCGTACTGGATGTTCGCCTGCAGCGTGCTCAGCGGCATCGACCCGAGCCGAACGTCGAACGAGCGGCTCATCTCGGCGCCGCCGAGCCGACCCGAGATCTGGATCCGCACGCCCTTGGCGCCGTTCTGCATCGCGCCCTCGGCCCGCATCTTCACCAGCCGCCGAAACCCGGGACGCTTCTTGAGCTGCTCGGCGAGATTCTCCGCGACGAGCTGCGGATCGAGATCCGGCCGCTTGATCTCGATGATCGAGATCGAGACCTTCCGACCGGTGAGGTACTGCAGTTCCTCGGTCATCCGATCGACCTCGGCCCCCTTGGGCCCGATGACCATGCCCGGACGCGCGGT
>JADFRH010000084.1 GCA_022561415.1 Planctomycetota bacterium | reverse complement strand
TCCGCAGCGAGCTCCTCGCGACATCTGGGGGAAGAGCGACTCCTGGCCTCCGTCGTTCCGGCGGTTGAACATGATCAGGTTGTTGTTGTAGATCAGGCCCGAAACGCCGAAATCGGCCCCCTGCACCGTCGTGCGATCGAAGACCATGCTCGACCCGGTGAGCGGGCAGTAGGAGACGGCGAGTGGGATTCCGAAATCGTCGAAGTTCACGATCTCGTGGTGCCACACGATGTTGTGCGGAACCGCGATGAACTCGCCCCCTGCCTCGATCCCGATCACCCGGTCGAAGTCCCTCATGTACCCGGCCTCGGGAGCATCGGCAGCGACGAGCGGCGGGTTCAGCAGAGCCGGGATTCCATCCCTGCCCACTCCGCCCGAAAAGATGAGCTCTTCGGGAATGCTGCAGAACTCCTCTTTCGGCACGTCCGGCGGCGGCGGCGCAAACCACTCGCCGTGCCATCCTGGAGGCGGCGGTGGCGGATACCAGGCGCCGTCGGCGTACAGATGTTCGGCCGGAGGCGGCGTCCAGTCGCCCAATCCGTCCCACTCGCTGGGCGGCGGCGGCTGCCATTCGCCGTCGAAACCCAGCGGCGGCGGCGGGAAGCCGTTGTAGACCTCGAAGAAATCGGCCGGTGCCTCGAATCCGGTGCGGCTTCCGAACTCGCCCGACGGAGGGAAGAAGAACCCCTCGCCGTCAAAGAACTCCGGCGGGGGCGGAAGGAAGAACGCGTCGCCCACGATGCCCTCGGGCGGAATGAAGAACGTACCGTCAGGGTGGAATCCCTCGGGCGGTGCGAAGAAACCGCCGTCGCCTACAAAGCCACCCTCCGGCGGCGCGAAGACGAAGGTTCCATCGAAGTCCAGCGCGAGAAAGAGCGCTTCGTCAAAGAAGAAATCGTCCGGCGGAGGCGGCAGCTCGCCGTCAAAGTCATCGGGATGGATAAAGAAGAACTCCTCCTCTGTGAAGAAGAACTCATCGTCTGGAGGTGGCGGTTCCTCGCCGTCGATGAACAGGTGCTCGCCATCGATGAGTACAAACTCGTCGTCGGGCGGCGGTGGTTCCTCACCATCGATGAATACAAACTCGTCGTCGGGCGGCGGCGGTTCCTGACCATCAATGATTGCAAACTCGTCGTCCGGTGGTGGTGGTTCTTCCGTTGGTGGCGGCGGTTCCTCGGCCGGCGGAGGTTCGCTTCCAGTAGTGTCGAACTCGGCCGTATCCAACAGGCTATCCTCAGTGGATACACTCGCGGACGACGCCCGAACGAATGCACCCGGGTCGAACGACTTGAGCGTCGTAGATCCTGTATCGGACTCGCCAAGATTCAGACCGGACGTCCCCCCCGCGCTTTCGAAATCGGAGGTGTCTTCTGCTGGCGCGGAAGAAACACCGGTTGCGCCGCAACCACCGATCCCGAACGCGATTGCCACGACAAGTAACCGCGTGATCCTACAACATAAGTCTTTGGAAATAGTCTCCCGTTAGACGACGCACGCGACGCTGACCCAACGGCGTGAACACGAACGTGACACGCCCTATAACCCGGAGCCGCATCTTTCACCTCGCGGAAACGGCTATGTCGGCAGGAAAACGGCGCGAAACCATATGTGATGAAGCGTCTGTCGCAGATCGTCCTTGAAGCCAACGGACGGCACCAGACGGATCTTCCAGCCGAACGGAATGCCACGTCGGTGACAATGTGGTCTGCGATCCGGCCGGCACGGAAACCCGCAGCCGGCAAGCCGGTTCCGCCGGTCGTACGGACCTATAGGTCGTTCATCGTTGCGACCACGGACGCACGTCTCTATCGTGTGTTCAGCTCGAGGCGTCCCGTCGTCATGGCCCCGCCTGCGTCGGTCACCACCAGCGTGATCGTGTGCGGCCCGGGCTCGACGCTTGAGATACGCCACATGTATGTCACGAGTGACGACGAACCACTTACGGCGGTGACAAAAACCGGCACGTCGTCAATCAGCCATTCCACGTACGCAAGGCTTACCCCCGCACTGACGGTCGCTCTAATCGTCGTGTCCTCGGTAACCAGGCTTCCGGACACGGGTGCTTCGAAAACGATCTGCGGCAGGCTTCCCTGTCCGACGCGGCGCGAACCCGTCACATATACCGTGATCGCCGCCGGATCGGATGCGTTCCCTGTCAGGTCCGTAGCCACGAACGACAGCTCGTGGTCACCACCGCCCAGTGCGTCGGCCGCCAGTACGAAGCGATACGGGGGCCGCGTGTCGGTGGCGAACGGCATGCCATCCACCGACATGACCACATCCGCGACGCCCCAGAAGTCCTCCGCCTCCACAGTCACGATGGATCGCCCGCTAAGGGTCTCACCCTCTTCCGGTTGCACGATCTGTACGGTCGGAGGGGAGACATCGGGAACGAACGTCGTTCGTGACGCCGCAGCGACTGCGGCACCGACATCCACGAGACCGTGACCGTACGAGTCGTCTTTGAACGCCGGCCCCAAGTCAACGGCGGCGCCGATCAACGCGTCGACAATCGTAGTCGGTCTGAGGTCGGGATTGGTAGACCATGCCAGTGCGGCCGCTCCCGCGACGATCGGCGCGGCAAAGGACGTTCCGCTCGTACGGCGGTACGACGAACCCATCGAGGTCGTTCGAATCGACGTTCCCGGCGCCACGATATCGACAAACGGACCGCGATCGGAGAACGAGGCGAGTTCCCCGCGCTCGTCCACCGCTCCGACAAACAAGGCCTCATGGTACCCGCGTGATCGCGTCAACCCGCCGGCGTTTCCGGCACTGATGACCACGAGCGCGCCCCGATTAAACGCTTGCCTGGCGGCCGATCTGACGATGGTGTTGGACCAGAGAGGTGAAAAGCTGACGTTGATGACTTTGGCACCCTGCCCGATGGCCCAGAGTATCCCCGCGGCGATGTTCCGACTGGTTGCCCAACCGTCGTCGTCGGCCACACGAACGGCGAGGATCGGGCAATCCCACGTCACGCCGGTCACGCCGATGAGATTGTTCGAGACGGCCGCCACAATACCGGTCACCTGAGTGCCATGTCCGGCTGCGTCGGCGTAGTCGGCGTTCCCATCGAGGACGTTCCACCCGTCTACAATGCTTTCTTCGAGATCGGGATGGTCAGGCTGCACACCTGTGTCGACGATGGCGATGACGATCTCTTGGGCCCCGGTCGTAAGATTCCAGGCTTCGGCGATTCCAATCTGAGCAAGGTGATGTTGTAGGACAAACATTGGATCACTCGGGGACTGCTGGGCGTCGTAGCGGTAATTCCTGTGGATTCCTTCGATCAGGTCACTCGAAGCCAGCTCCTCGGCGATCTGCGCAAGTTCGTCCGGCGGAACTTGCAGCACCGTCAAGCCGATATCGCTGAGTTCGCCGATAACCGTGGCGCCCACTTCGGCGTAAAGATCGGCCAGGGCTGTCGCATCGGCTCCGGGATAGGGTTGGACCAGCAGTTCGTTCTCGACCGTCGGCAGCGATGCCATGTCCTCATCGGCGTCGTCCGCGAAGACAACCGGCAAGCCGGTCTCACCGGTCGACTCGTTCGATTCCTCCGTGTCGCCGAGCGGTACTGTCGGTCCCGCGCCGCAGCCGCTCAGAAGCAACGTGAGCAGGATCGGATAGATTCGATACAAAGTAGATGGTCTCATGTTCATAAGCCCAGCAAGCCGGTTGCACTGCGCGGCAAGCCGGTTTTACCGGTGACCTGGTGTAGCGTACCCTTGAGTCCGGAGCCCGCCCTTCCCCGCCGCCGGGAAAGCCGGTTTCACCGGTTCTACAGGGAGAATACGATTCACATCGCAAGACATCGTCAGAATCGACGCCTGGATGCCTAGAGGTCCGGTCGCGTCCCATAAATTTCGGCCGGGTATGATCCCGCTGGGCAGGGGCGCCTACCGGGCGGTTGTCTCTTCGCCTTGAAGGGTGGGTTGCGCGGCCGTGCGGGTGTATGATGCCGTGCTATGCCGCTTCCCATTGTCGCTATTGTGGGCCGGCCCAACGTGGGCAAGAGCAGCCTGTTCAACGTCCTGGCACGCCAGCGTGCCAGCATCGTCGAGCCGACGGCCGGGGTTACGCGCGACCGGGTCTCCGCGGTTTGCGATATCGACGACAACTATTTCGAATTGGTTGACACCGGTGGGCACGGAATCGTCGATCGCGATGATCTGGGTGAACACGTCGAGCGTCAGATCGAATACGCGATCCGTCAAGCCGCTTTGATTCTTCTGGTGGTCGATGCGCGAGAGCAGCTCACCACCCTCGACCGAGAGACGGCCGACCTTCTACGCCGACACAATTCCACCGGGCGCGTCCGGTTGATCGCCAACAAGGTGGACAGCTCGCGGCTGGAAGACAATCTGGGCGAGTTCTGCTCGCTGGGGTTGGGCGAGCCCCTGCCGGTCAGCGCCGTACACGGGCATGGTCGGCGAGACCTTCGCGATCTCATTGTCGATGAGCTGGGCGGGATCAGTAGCGACAACCCGGGCGATCCGGTCATCAAGATCGCCGTGGTCGGCAGGCGCAACGCCGGCAAGAGCAGTTTCGTCAATGCGCTGGCCGGTGAGGAGCGCGTCATCGTCAGCGAGGTTCCCGGAACCACGCGGGACAGCGTCGATGTACGGATCGAAAAGGACGATCGGACCCTACTGGTCATCGATACGGCCGGCATTCGGAAGAAGGCCCGCATCGCCGACGACATAGAGTTCTACGCCTATTCGCGGGCGACGCGATCGATCGGGCGCGCCGACGTTGTGCTGCTTCTGATTGACTCGACCGTGCCGGTGGCGCACGTTGACAAGCACCTCGCCCATTTGATCGTGGCCGAGCACAAGGCGTGCGTGCTGGTGGTCAACAAGTGGGATCTCGCCAAGGGCCGGACCTCGACCGAGGAGTACGGCGAATACCTCTCGAAGGTGCTGCCGGAGATCGACTACGCCCCGGTGGCGTTCACGTCGGCGATCGAGGGGCGGAACGTTTCGGCGACCATCGACCTCGCCACGGAACTTCACAAACAATCCACGACGCGGGTGGGTACGGGCAGACTCAACCAGGTGCTCCAGCAGGCGATGGAAGCCAACGCCCCCCGCAGCAAGCGCGGGAAGAAGACGCCCAAGTTCTTCTACGCAACGCAGGTTTCGACGGTGCCGCCGACGATCGTGGTCTTCGTCAACGCCCCGGAACTCGTGTCGCAGAACTACGAGCGATTTCTGCTGAATCGCTTCCGGGAGATGTTGCCATTCCCCGAGATTCCGATACGATTGGTCTTTCGAGCACGACGTAGGCGAGTACCAGCATAATCGGCTTGCCGACCGACGGCCTAGCCGGTCGCGTGCGCGTGAGGGATCGCCCGTGAACACACAGGAGCCAGCGGCATGAGTATCGAGCTCCATTGCCCGCAATGTCAGAAGTCGATCAAAGCGCCGGACAGCGCCGGCGGGAAGCACGGCAAGTGCCCCTTCTGCAAGGCCTCCGTTTACATTCCCAACCCGCACGACGACATCGAGATTCTGTCGATCACGCCGATCGATGAACAAGAAGCGCGCCACGACGCAGAGCTCCGTCACGAGTCCGTACAATTTGCGGCCGCCATCGGTCACCTGACAGATGGTGGACCCAAGTCCGACGAGGAGCATCCGCAGGCGGATTTCGTCGAGGTCGAATCGGACGTGAACATCTATATTCGCTCGATGCACACGTCGAAGCTGGAGGACGCGCAAGCGGCCATGGCCCGCCTGAAGACCGGTGGCAAACGTAGCCGCAAGTACATCAACAAGCTGCTGGAGGAGGACGCGGAGTTGCCGTTTGGGGACGTCCCAAAGCCGCTCGCCTCTGGTTTCCTCCGCAAGCTGCTGAAGAAGATCAGCTAGACCCGGGACACCTCTGGGCGACTCCCGATTGTGCATGCCGTCGCACGGCCGGACAAGCGGCAAGACCGGCTTGGCGAGCATCCTTGCGGGTCGGCCCAAGCCAAGCTACAATGTGCCCCGTTGATCGACGCCCCGGCATGCCGCCCGGCAACCCGATTTGACCGGTCGCCGGCCGCGGCGCAGAGCGATCAACGACAACCAAAGAGCCGTTTCGCGAGCGTCGCGGTGGACGGATCGGCCTCGAGAATCAGACATGATCAACAAACTTCAAGTTTCGAAACCCGTGGCCACTAATCTCGTACCGTTGCGTGTGTCGGCGAACACCTCTTCCGCGCCGCTTCCCATGACTCCGGCCGAAGCCCGGCTGCGCGGGTGGGACGAAATCGACGTCGTGTTCGTGACCGGCGACGCCTATGTCGATCATCCCAGCTTCGCGATGGCGATCCTCGGTCGGGTTCTCGAGGCGAGCGGCTTTCGCGTCGGCATCATCGCTCAGCCCGATTGGCACAACTGCGACGCATGGAAAACGTTCGGGCGGCCCAGGCTCTTTTTCGCCATCAGCGCCGGCAACATGGACTCGATGATCAATCACTACACGGCCAACCGCAAGGTGCGCAACGACGACGCCTACTCGCCCGGCGGCCGAATCGGGCTGCGTCCGGATCGGGCCACCCTTCCCTACAGCCACCGGGCACGCGAGGCCTACAAAGGTGTGCCGGTCATCATCGGAGGTGTGGAGGCGAGCCTGCGCCGATTGGCGCACTACGACTACTGGAGCGACACGGTCAAGCGGTCCATCCTGCTCGATGCCAAGGCTGACCTGCTTCTGTTCGGGATGGGCGAATCGGGCATCGTGGAGGTCGCCCGGCGACTCGCCGGCGGTGAGACCGTCAAGGATCTGCGTGACATGCGCGGCGTTACCTACGCCCTGGGCGCATCGGAAGAAGCACCGTCGGGCGACGACGTGCTCGCGATCCCGTCCTTCGAAGAGGTCAAGGCCGACACCCGCAAGTTCGCCGAGGCAACGCGCCGCATTCACCTCGAAACGAATCCCTACAACGCCAAAACGCTCGTTCAGTGGCACGACCGCCAGCTCGTCGTGTGCCGCCCACCGCAGTTGCCCGAGTCACAGGCCGCCATGGATTCGTTTTACGACCTTCCTTACACTCGGAAGTCCCACCCGAGGTACCGCGAACCCATCCCCTCCCACGAAATGATCAAGGACTCCATCACCATCATGCGCGGCTGCTTCGGGGGTTGCACGTTCTGTTCGATCACCACGCACCAGGGGCGCATTATCCAGTCGCGAAGCAAGGAGTCGCTCATTCGCGAGGTGGCCCGGCTCGGGCGCGACAAGGACTTCAAGGGTACGATCTCGGACATCGGCGGTCCGACGGCCAACATGTATGAGATGCGATGCAAGCGGCCGGACATCGAGGCAATCTGCCGACGCCTATCCTGCGTTCACCCCACGATCTGCAAACTGCTCGGCACCGACCACGGCCCGCTGATCGAGGTGATGAGGGAGGCCCGATCGCAGAAGGGCATCCGCAAGGTGCTGGTGGCCAGCGGAATTCGTATGGACCTCGCGCAGCTCTCGAACGAGTATCTCGAGGAGTTGACGGCACATCATGTGGGCGGGCATCTCAAGGTAGCGCCGGAGCACTCTGACCGCAAGACTCTCGATGTCATGAAGAAGCCGGATATCGACGACTTCGGGCGGTTCGCCCGGAAATTCAAAGAGGCGTCGCGCAAGGCAGGGAAGGAACAATACCTGATTCCCTACTTCATATCCGCGCACCCCGGCAGCGATGTCAGCGCGATGATCGAACTGGCCGTCTTTCTCAAACAGAATGGATACAGGCCGCAGCAGGTGCAGGACTTCATCCCCGCCCCGTTCGACATTGCGGCCTGCATGTACCACACCGGGCTGGACCCGATGACCATGAAGCCGGTCCACGTCGCCAAACACCTCCGCGATCGCAAGGTGCAACGCGCGTTGATGCAGTTCTTCAAGCCGGAGAATTATTTCCAGGTGCGCAAGGCGCTGACCGAGGCCGGTCGCCGCGACCTGATCGGCTCGGGGTGCGACTGTCTGATCCCCGCCGATCCGCCCCGGGCCGCCATCGAAGCGCGGCGCGAGCACGCCCAGCGAGCCGTGCGCAGCGGGGACCATGTGCATAGCACGCAAAGGAGCCCGGACGCAAGTGGGCGCCAACCACGCGCACGAAAGACAGTGGGATATAGGCCTGGTCGGCGCGGCGCCGGGTAGATCGGTTGCAATCCAACCGACGCACTAAATCGACCGCCCCCCGGCGTCGCAGTCCGGCGTGCGACACCACGCCCTATCGATATCACATAGTGCTCCACCCTGCCGGAATTCGACGCTTGGCAACGCCGGAGCTACGGTATGACGTAGCGATAAAAGGGTGTAACGCGAGGAACGAATCCCATGCGGCCACGCAAGGCTTTCACGCTTATCGAGGTGCTCGTTGTCATCGCGATCATCGGGATTCTCGCCTCGATGTTGATGCCGGGCCTTGCCCGCGCGCGGGAGGCGGCGCGCCGTGCATTCTGCGCGAACAATCTTCACCAAGTGGGCATGGCGCTTCAAATGTATGCCGACGAAGCCGACGGCCGCTACCCACGTCTTCAGCACGTCCGCATCCCGGGCGAAGAAAGCTTACAAACCCGCCTGCCGCCGCTGATATTCAACGGCTGGTCGATGTATCCCGAATATCTCACGGACGTCGAGGT
>JADFRH010000083.1 GCA_022561415.1 Planctomycetota bacterium | reverse complement strand
CTTGTCCTGAAGCACTTGTCCTCCAAACGTGGACAATGGAGCAGGTAGTCAGCGTGACAGCACGCTTTAGGAAGGGCAGGTCCCCACCAATGAGCACACCAGAGCCGCCCCCCGGGGCGGGATCACCAAGGGCTGAGGGTTCCCACGCTGGGCTGCCCCGGGTCGCTGTGATCGGGGCGGGCCTGATGGGCCACGGCATCGCCCAGGAGTTCATGGCCGCCGGTGCGCCCACCTCCCTCTGGGACCCCTCCCCGGAGGTCCTGGACGCAGTTCCGGCACGGATTCGGGAGCACCTGTCCAGGATCGGCTCCGAAGCGGAGGTGACTCTCACCTTGGCTGCCGACTTGGCCCAGGCCGTCGACGGCGCCGATCTCATTGTCGAAGCGATCCCGGAGAACATGGAGTTGAAGCGCGAGCTCCTCAGCACCGTGCAGCCGCTGGCGCCTGAGGCGGTCTTCGCCTCCAACACCTCGGTTCTCCGGATCACCGAGATCGCCCAGAACGCTCAGCGCCCAGAGCTGGTGGTGGGCACGCACTGGTGGAACCCGCCGTACCTGATCCCGCTGGTGGAAGTGGTCGGTGGCGAGAGCACCGACATCGGTGACGGACCGGGGCAAGCCGCGCGCGGACGAGGTCGCGCAGCTCATCGAAGACGCAAAGCGGACGGGGAATACGGCCGCGAACTAGGATCCCGATCCGGCATGGCACCGCGGCGTGCGGGATTGCTTTCCGCCGCGCCGGGCGAAACCGGCTCGCGCTAGCCGGCCACCTTCATGGCCATGCGCAGACGCGTGTTGAGTCTCGAAGCGCGAGACGTGAGTTTCCGTGTCCGCCCCTCCTTGCGCTTCGATTTCGCATCGGGCGGCTTTGGATCGTCGAAGAAGGCCCCTAAATTGCGGATGCGCTCCTGCCGCCGGCGAACGAGCGAGTCGAGGCGCAGCCTCTTCAAGTCATCGATGGCGGTGGTGAGATACTTCTCAAGCGCCGCCGCCGCCGCCTCGGGATTGCGGTGAGCGCCGCCCACGGGCTCCGGAATGATCTCATCGAGAATATCGAGTTTCAGTAGTTCCGCAGCCGTCAAACGCAGCGCTTCCGCTGCGTGCTTTCTTTGGTCGGCCGTTTTCCACAAGATCGCGGCGCATCCCTCGGGAGAAATCACTGAGTAGAAAGAGTGCTGAAACATCGCCACGCGATCACCGACACCAATGCCCAGTGCGCCGCCGCTGCCGCCCTCGCCGATGACCGCACACACGATCGGGGTCCGCAGCCGCGACATTTCCATGAGGTTCGTGGCGATGGCAAAGGCGATGCCGCGCTCCTCGGCGCCGATTCCCGGGTAGGCGCCCTGCGTGTCAATGAGACACACGACGGGCAGGCCGTACTTCTGGGCTAGCTTCATCTTCAACAGTGCTTTTCGGTAGCCCTCGGGATGCGCGCAGCCGAAGTTGCAGTGGATGCGCTCTTTGACGTCCTTCCCTTTGTTGTGCCCGACGAACAACACCCGATGCCCACCCACGCGCGCGAACGCGGTGATAATCGCCGGGTCGTCGCCGAAGGTTCGATCGCCGTGCAATTCGCAGACGTCCCGAAACACCAGATTGAGGTAGTCGGTCGACAGCGGTCGCTTCGGGTGGCGGGCGACGAGCACGGTCTCCCACGGCGTGAGGTTTCCGTAAAGACGCTTCACGGTGGAGCGATAACGGCTCCGCTGCTGGCGGATGTCGGCTGTCAGGCACCGACCGCCGTCGCGCTGCTCGCGCTCCATCTCGTCAATGTCGTGCTGGATCCGCCGAAGCGGCTTCTCGAATTCGAGGAAGGCGCCAGCGCTGGATGCACCGGTTTCGCCCGTTGCGGTTACTGGTTCAGTGCTCATGGGTTATCGATGGTTGGTCGCTTGTTCGGTCATCCAGGCGGGCCAAACCCCGCGCCAAACGGTGGCCACGCCAACGAGTAGCCTACTTGGATTATCGGCACCCGACAAGCTCACCCGCCATCACCCGGGTTGCCAAGATCGGTATTGCAGGGTGCAACGATCGACACGGATGTATTGTAACCTATGCATACACAATAGGTTATAGATGTTTTCTGATATTGCAGGTGTCAGTTTTTCAGGACACGACGAGCGCGCTCGAGATGCTCGGCGACTTCGTCCGCAACCGTATCGGGGGCGGCCGCGAATGCTATTCGGCTCAGCAGAGCGTCCAGTTGGCGCATGATCGCGCGCCGTTCCGTGCCCCGAGGGCTTGCGCTCTGGGCCGATGCCGCGGTCGCACCAATCAGAAGATCAGCAGGGCGGGCCTGGAATAGTTTGCGATAACGCTCCGCCAGCGCCTCGGCAAGGGCCGTGGTGGCGCCATCTGATTTCGGGTACTTGCGGTCAAGACCCCGGCCGGCCGCCTTGATACGGAAAATCACCTGTCCGATCCATATCTGCTCGTCGCGATCGATGCCGCGAGCATCAGGCAGGACCAAGGCCGCCACACGATCGTATCGGGCCGCCCGCACCAGCGCGGGGATCGAATCGATTACGCGGCCTTCGCGCGCCTTGGCCTCTGATCTCAGTTCGACCGAGATGGAGGGCGTGGGAGGAACAACAGGTTTGGTTGCCGCGGGTCGACGATGGACGACAGATGGGGATTCCGGCTCGGGTGCCTGATCATCGAGCTTCCCTGTGTCACTCGGCGACTCGATCGGGAGGACGGTGAGAAATAGCTGGAACTCCGTCCGTTCAATCCGTCGGGCCGCGTCAGGTGCGAGGTGGTAGATCTCCAGGACTTCGCCCGAAGGGGAATGTCCATTCTCCGCTGCCCAGCGATCGATCGTTCTCAGCGGACGCCTGGGGGACGCGGCTTTGCCCTCAACCATCAAACGCACGACCCGCCGGGCCGCAAGTGTCTTCGCTCGAAAGGGCGGTCGGGGGATGTGGTGGCGCTCGGCGATGAACCCGATCAGGCTGACCGGCGTGCGCGGCAAGCCGCGCGTTGAACGCGGGTAGAGCATGAACATGGACCCCGATTGGTCATGGAGGCTCATGTAGTCGCGAACATCGGCAAACTTGGCCCCAGCCGCCCAATACGGTCCGTCATGTTCCAGAAAGACCAGACGCACCGCACGGGTCGTTACAAGCTCGACGGGATGCTCCGCCGGGGCTGATACCACTGTGGGTCGCTGGGCGATGGTGACCGTCACGGCGACGCAGACTGCCAGTGCCGGCGCTGTCACGCTGCACCTCCCGACGTAACTGTCGAAGGCGGAAAACGCTTAAGAGTGCTTCGAATGGCCGTGCCCCGAATCATGTTATGGATCCTTGGCCGCTAGTACTTCTCCGATGTGGCCAGGTCGAAGCCTTCGTGCGCGGGGTTGATCTCGCACTTTCGGTACTCGGCCCGGCAGGCGTAGCAGGCGGTGACTTTGCCGATGGTGAGGTAGATTCCCAGGTCGAGGAGCCCGGCCGCGATCAGCGTCAACCAGGCTTTCAACAGGGAAACTTGGAAAAAGTAGATCGCGACAAGCCCGAAGACGACAACGATCGCCAGCCCCAGCGCCTGGGGAAAGTCCTTGCGGACGAATATCGACTCCGACCCGCACACGGCGCACACGTCGAGCATGTTCCGCGTGCGCGTGGACTCGGTCAGGGTGATCGGGTGGGTCTTGCGGCACCGCGGACACTCCATCGTGTCGCCGCACTCCTCGAGCGGCTCATACTCGATGATCGCGACGCAATCTTCGGTTGGGCAGTGAAAGCGTATCTGCATGTCGGTACTCAGTCCCGGTACGTCCGGCGCTTTGACCTTGTATTGACCGATTTTTGTTCTACAACGGCCAGCCATATTGCGCGATGAGCTGCAGGTTCGCCAGCTCGCCGACATAGGCAAAGACCGAACCGAAATAAAGGATTCCCGTGGCGGACTGGGTGGAACGGAGCCGGACACAGTCGGCCACCATGTACGCGAACAGGCCCACAGCCAGCAACCCGACGCCGATCCGCAGCGTGAGAATCAGCCAGGCCTGTCCGAACTGCGATACCAGCGTGGCCGATGCACCCGTAAAACCGGCTTGCCGGCCGCCCGAAACCCACCACGCCACGGCGAGGCTGACCAGTAGAAACACGATTCGCAGCACCACCGCCAGCGAGAGCAGGCGACTGAAGTGGCGCAGCGGTGCGATGGTCATCTTCGTGGCGGTAAGGTAGGCGTGCCCCAGCAGCCAGGAGATGGTGATGCTGCCGAGGAGAAAGGCGCCGAAGGCCTGCCCGGCGATCGTGACGGCGGCGGCGAATCGGTGGGACGGCTCGTGGGTCAGGTTTGCACTAGCCGCGACCGCGGCCGCCAGGACCGCAGCCGCCCCGGAGATGCCGCAGAGGAAGCGAAATGTCACGGGGATCCGCTGAGCGAGCGGCGCCAGAAAGACCGCGAGGCCCGCTCCCAGCGCGGACGCCAGCCCGAGCCCCAGAACCCAGTTTCCACCCGAAATCGCGCGCACTTCCGGCCGCTGGAGGGACCACACGCTACATCCGCACGCCAGCGCGAAGACCACGATACCGACCATGCGGAGGAAGCGCCAGGCGATCTGATCCGTCCTGACGGTGGAAAGCACCATCATCATGCCGCCCGCGAGCGTATGGAGAAACGTAATAGCCATGGTGTCGTCTTTGGCGTTCCTTCTTGCGGCGTGCCGTCCAAGCGGAGTCCGTGTCGATTCACTGGTTGCAGATTGTCGAGACGCGGGCAGCCTCCGCAAGAGCCGCAGGAAACCATGTCGCTTGCGCCGGCACGGGCGGTTGTTGCCGATTGACGTGCAGTTCCTGCGCCCGTTCGCCCCGGCCCGTCGACCTTGCCGACGCTGCGAAACATTCTCGTATGATTCTTGTAACCCTTTGTGGGGTAAGCAGTTATGGCTTCCCGTGGGCTGGGCAATGGAACGTCTTCGCGAGTCTCGTCGGCTTCCTGGCACGCCGGGTGTCAACGGCGACAGACGGCACGCCAAAGGCGGCGCGCCTCGGGAGACGCTTTATGTGGATGCCATCGAAGCAGCCGCTTCTGGACGGCAGTGCCGATGTCTTGGCACTCGACTGGGAAACGATCGGGCGTGCGATTCGCGAGTGCGTGCTTGATGCGATCGAGATGCACGCGGCGGAACCTACCGCGCCGCAAAGCGACATCGAATCGAGTCACCAACCCAAGCCTGGGATGGACGTGGAGTAGGCCATGAGCAGTTACGGGCTGTGGCTATCGGCGGCGGGCATGAAGGTGCAGGATCACCGTCAGTCGCTGATTGCCAACAACATCGCCAACGCTGAAACGACAGGATTCAAGAAGGATCTGGCCGTGATTCGCCAGCGCGCGGTCGAGAGCCGGGAGGATGCAGGTGGCACGGCGCGGATGCACCCGGTGCTCGACGGACTGCCCGGCGGCATAAACATACGCCCCGCGTATCAGAGCTTTGCACAAGGCGAGATCGAGCAAACGGGCAGGGCGCTCGATGTCGCCATCCTGGGCGAGGGGTTCTTTTCTGTGGCTAGCGGCGACGAGACGCGCTACACCCGGGACGGCGAGTTCGCGCTCAGTGCCGACGGCGATCTCATTTTGGCGGCCGGCAACGGACGTTGGAAGGTGCTCGACGAGGGCGGCAGCACGATCACGATCGATCCACAGGGCGAGAAGCCGGGGATCTACGGCGACGGAACGATCCGGCAGGGGCAGGACGTCGTCGCTAAGCTCGGGCTGTTCACAACCGACGACAAGCAGTCGCTGCGCAAAGTCGGAGAGAACCTCTTCGACGCCGGCGAGCTGGACATGGTGCCCATCGAGGGTCGGTTCGAGCCGGGCGCCAGGGAAGGATCCAACGTCGACGTGATGCCCGAGCTGGTCAACATGATCGAGGCGTCGCGGGCGTATCAACTCAACGCGAATTTGTTACGGATGCAGGATGAGATGACCGGACGCGTCGTCCAGAGCGTCGGTCGCGTCGCATAGCAAGGAATCGATACCGAATGGCCATAACCGCACTATATGCCGCCGCATCAGGGATGAGGGCGCTCGACGAGAAGCTCAACGTCGTGGCGAACAACCTGGCCAACATCAACACCCAGGGTTTCAAACGGTCGCGCGTCAACTTTGAGGATCTGATGTATCAGATCAAGCGCGAACCGGGCATCCCCAACGCCGAGGACGAGCCGATCCCCCACGGGATCATGGTCGGCACGGGTGTCAAGATATCGGGGACGCAAATGAATTTCAGTGCCGGCGCGGTCGACACCACCGATCGCCCGCTGGACATGCGGATCGACGGAGAGGGATTCTTTCAGCTAAGAACCGTTGACGACGGCGACACGATTATTGCCTATTCGCGTGCCGGCAACTTCGTCCGGAATTCGGAGGGCAACATCGTTCTCGGGGAAAGCGGCGGTGCGCTGATGGAGCCGCCGATCGTAATTCCCCAGGACCAGATTCAGATCAGCATCGGGCGAAACGGCGAGGTGCAGGTTCGCCAGCAGGGTTCGCCGACGCTAAACACCGTCGGCCAGATCGAGCTGGTTCGCTTCGTCAATCCCGAAGGCCTGGAGCAGATCGGACGCAATCTCTACAAAGAGACCGACGCCTCGGGTGTACCGATTCTCGCCCAGCCGGAAACGGACGGCATCGGCGCCATCGCGCAGGGACAGTTGGAAATGAGCAACGTCGATCCGGTTCGAGAGTTGATCGCCCTGATTATCACGCAGCGGGCCTTCGAGCTGAACAGTCAGTCGATCCGCAGCGCCGACGAGTCGCTCCAGATCCTCTCGACGCTTCGACGGTAAATGAGTGAAGAGTGAAGAGTGTGTAGCGCCACCCTTTATGGGTGGCGATGGATGGCATGGCCGAGCGAAACGCGGCGCGAATTACAAATCACGAATTACGCGGGCGGCAGCCATAACTCGTACTTCGTAACTCGTAATTCTCTCGTCCGTCTGCAGGACGCAATATGAAACGCAAGGATTGCGACAACTTGGCTTTCAAGGGCCACAGCGGCATGGCGCTGCTACGCCCGCTGCTCTGTGCGATCGTTATGGCCGCACCCGCGTTCGCGGCAACGGTACGGCTCAGGGCGACGACGGTTGTCGTCGCCGATGAGATTCGCGTGGCCGACGTCTGCGATTTCGTCGGGTTCGACCCGATCACCGAGGAGCAGGCGGCCGCAATCGTTGTGGGGGCGTCGCCGAAAGCGGGTGACTCCGCGACGATCCGCGCGCTGGCCGTTCGCGCGGTGCTCGCCAGAACCGAAATCAACATGGCCGGCGTCACGCTCGCCGGTGCGACGCGGTGTGTTGTCTCTCGCCCCGCAAAGCGAATTCAGCATTCAGCATTCAGAACTCAGAATGTTCCGGTCGGCCCGCCAAGCCGGTTTCACCCGTCGGCGCATTCCTCCTCGTCGCCGACACTCCGCGACGCCGTTCACGACCACTTTGCGCGACTGCTCGACCGATACCGAGGTCGTCCAGACATCGTCTTCGACCGAACCGACACCGAGGTGCTGGGCCTCTCCGCCGAGACCCATGCGTTCACCGTCCGCACCCGCAACGAGGTTCCGCTGGGTCTGGTTCAGGTGGAAGTCGATGTCGTCGCGGACGGGCAGGACGAACGGACCATTCCGCTTGTGGTGAAGGTTTCCATGTTGCGCGACGTGCTGGTCGCCCACCGCGCGATCAACCAGGGGGCCACACTGAGGGCGGCCGACATCGAACGAATGTCCCTGACCTTCACGCGCGTTGATGGACGACTCGGCGTCGTGGACGCCGACCGGATCATCGGTAAACGTGCCAAGCGCTTCATCACGCCCGGCAGCGTCATTCGCATGGACCAGTTGGAGAACGTGCCTCTGGTGAACCGCGGTCAGTTGGTGCAGCTCAGATCGCGCGAAGGCAACATCCAGATTGTCACCACGGGCAAAGCGATGCAGGGGGGCATGCTCGGTGAGATCATCACCGTTCGTGCGCTCGATCGCGGCCGACTACAGTTCGAGGCGACGATCGTCGGCGCCGGCGTGGTCGAGGTTGGACACGCATCGCCAAGATTGGCGATCATCGCTCGAGCCGACGGGGGACGATCCTAAATGATAGCGCGCATCGCCATCCTCGGATGCCTGAGCCTGATCGTCGCGTCGTCATCGGCGCCGGCACAGACGTCATCTCTCGGCGCCAAGCAGCGACGGCTGCGTGCGAACCAGTTGCCGCAGGTGGCCGCCCGTGAGAATCCACGGATCGCACGCAATGCGGTTTTCGACCGCCATGCGTGGATCTCCGCGAGCCCCAAAAAAGCCAAGGCGTTCAGGATCGGCGATCTCATAACGGTCATTGTCCGCGAACAGCGCAGCTTCGAGGCCGAGGCTGACCTGGAGACGAAGAAGAAGATCACCCTCGATGCTCAGATCAATGAATTCATCCGGCTGATCGACGGCGGCGTGGGACCGACCGGTTTCGGTCGCGGTCGGCCGGGGATCGACGTCACGCTCAATTCGAAGCTCAAGAACGAAGGCGATGCCGAACGCGAGGACAGGCTCACGATGCGCCTGACGGCGAAGATCATCGACATCAAACCCAACGGCGTGCTGGTGCTGGAGGGCAGGGCGAGCATTCAATACGACGCCGACGTGTCCGTCATGACGGTGACAGGGATCTGTCGCAAGGAATACGTGACGGCCGACAACACGA
>JADFRH010000082.1 GCA_022561415.1 Planctomycetota bacterium | reverse complement strand
ATCGCGGTGACGGTAGGTCATGACCCGGCGGTGTCCGGGGCGATCAGCGCCATGGGTGGCCTACACCGTGCCTGCAAGGTCGACGATATCGTGGTCGATTTCGAGCACCGCATCGTCACTACCCCGGCCTATATGCTCGCCGAGCGGATCAGCGAGGCGGCTAGCGGGATCTTCAAGCTGGTGGATCGCATCGATGAGTTTACGGTCGAGGCCAATCCCGCGACCGTCGATGCCGAGAAAGCGGAACTGCTTGTGAGCCAGGGCGTCACGCGTGTGTCGATGGGGGCGCAGTCGTTTTTTCCGGAAGAGCTTGCGACGCTCGAACGCATCCACTCGCCGGATGACATTGCGCCGTCGGTGGCCACGCTTCGTCGAGCCGGCGTATTGCAGATCAACCTCGATCTGATCTTTGGAATCCCCGGGCAGACGCTCGGCACCTGGTCACAATCGCTCAGCCGCGCCATCGAACTCGAGCCGGATCACATCGCCTGCTACGGTTTGATGTACGAGCCCGGCACGGTGCTCACGGCCATGCGTCGCGCTGGCAAGATCAAACCATGCGACGAGAATCTCGAAGCCGACATGTTCGAGCGCATGGTGAGCACGCTCACCACAGCGGGCTACGAACAATACGAAACGAGCAACTTCGCCAAGCCCGGATGTCGAAGCGAGCACAACCTGATCTACTGGCGAAACCAGCCGTACATCGGGGTCGGACCGTCGGCAGTCGGTTGCTTGGACGGTCGGCGATACAAGAATGTGGCCGACGTCGCTGGATACATTCGCACGATGGACGAGCACGGCCACGCCGAGGCTGAGAGCGAGACGATTGACACCGAAAAACTCATCACCGAGATGGTGATGATGCAGCTTCGGCTCGTGGAGGGCCTTTCCATCGAGTCCTTCCGCCATCGAACCGGGATGGACCCGGTTGGTTTGTTCGGAACAACGCTCGACGACCTGAAGCGACGAGGAGTCCTCACGGTGTCCGACACACACATCGCCCTGACGCAAGACGGTCGGCTCGTGAGCGATGCGGTGATGCGTGAACTTGTGCTCGCAAGCGAACCGGCAAAGGACCCGCGGTTAGCGCCGACGATCTTGCGGTAACGTCCAAGCTGAGTCGAGAGCCCGTAGTTCGCCGGTGCCGGTGAACGCCACCGCTATCCACCCAGGTGGTGCCCGATGTGTGACGGGGCGGCCGACGCTGTTTTCGTTCGATTGGCGAATCGGATACGCTTGTTTTTCTGATCGAACGTGACGTGGAATTGGCGAAGCAAGGCGGACCCAATATTGCCGACGCCTGCGTCGTTGAGCATGTCGATGAATTTCAAGCTGGGCCTTTCGAACACGTGTCGGCCGATGCGCAGGTCGCCATCGAGCGTGGCCGCCAGTATGTCGAACTCACTATTGACCGTTCTCGCGTGGCCGACGACGACGGGGTTGCCCATGAGTTTGAGGCGACTCTGAATGTTCTCCGGCAGCGTTATTTCGCCCGGTGCGCCGGAGTCGATGTGCGCACGCATCGCCACGCCGCCGACCGACAGCGGAATCAACGGGATGCTTCCTCCATCTTTCGTCTCATAGTCGAGAACCTCTCCGCCATCGGCCTCGGGCAGCGCTCCGCGTTCGAGAGTCATCCGTCCGTTGGCGTAATCGAACGTTACCAGGAACTGCGAAAATACGGGCAGGCCAATGATGCCCCGAACATCGTTCATTCCGTGCAGAAAGCCGGGGGGTGCGTCCCACGAATCCGCTTCCAGGTCCCGGAAGGTCGCGCCGCCGATCGTAAGTTCTTGAATTGAAACGCGATCCACCTCGATGGCCTTCGGATTGGATGGGTCTCCCATATGTGCTTTTCCGGTTACGGGGAGATTGAGCTGACTGGCCAGCCCTTTCATTACGACCATCCCATCGCATCCTGTATCAAAGATAAGTTGGAACGGACCCTTTCCGTTTATCTTGGCGGAGATGATCGGTCGGGGTGAGTCCAAGTCCATGGGCACGGACACCTTGGAGCCGGTAAGCTCGGATTTCTTGGGCGGTGCGGGCAGCGAGGAAGAATCCTCGACGGCCATCGCGTTGAGCGGCATCCATACGAACGACACCAGAACCAAGAGGCTTGAAATTTGCATGGTTTTTCCTTTTTGGAGAATCATATCCACGTACGGTTCGCACAACCGCTTCGGGAGCGCCGCGGCACGACGCACCTCGATACCAGACGGCGGACAAGCTGCGATACCGTCACGGAATCCGGCGAAACGTTGTCGTGACTTGTCGATGCCTACAGGGCGTTGGCTGCTTCGGCGGGGTGACCCTTGAGGAAACGCCCCCGCTCAGCTAGATTGACTCTCGTGATCCTCATTATCGATAACTACGACTCGTTTACCTACAACCTCGTGCAGACGATCGGGGGGCTGGGCGTCGAGCGCGAGATGAAGGTGGTGCGTAACGATGCGGCCACGCTCGACGAGCTGGCCGCGATGAAGCCGCGGCACATCATCATTTCGCCTGGGCCGTGTACGCCCAACGAGGCCGGGATCAGCGTCGAACTCGTTACGCGCTTCGCCGGGAAGGTGCCGATTCTCGGTGTGTGTCTCGGTCATCAGTGCATCGGCCAGGCCTTCGGCGGAAAAATCGTGCGTGCCAAGCGGCTCATGCACGGCAAGACGAGCGAAATCAAGCACGACGGCCGGGGCGTTTTTCGCGACCTGACCAATCCGTTCACGGCCACACGCTATCACTCGCTGACGATCGAGCGTGCGACCCTGCCAAGCGAGTTCGACGTCACCGCCTGGACAGCGGACCGCGACGAGCTGATGGGCATCCGCCACAAGACCATGCCGATCGAAGGCGTGCAGTTTCACCCCGAGAGCTTTTTGACCGAGGAAGGCCCGACGCTGCTCGGAAACTTCTTACGCATGTGAGGTGAGCCACCTGTTCAGAACCGAGACATTGGAGGGAGTGGAAAGCGGTCGGTGGTTCGTCCGTTCCGTCCGGTTCAACAACAACATGCCATCGATCAACGTTCCAAGGCAGCGCAGACGTGCGTTGACATGCGTTCGGAGACAACCGGATCGATCGATCCCGTCGAGCCGGACCAGCGCAACAAGCCGGCGAAATCCTAATTCGGTGACCAGACGAGGTGGATCGCTCACGGAGACGCTTGCGTCGAAGAGGTGGATTCCTATCATCGGTCGCTGGTTGTTTCGATACGGGCCGGTGGGGCATTTTCGGTCAAGAAAGGAAAACCAATGCAAGCAACCAGATTCAGATTTCCGAAATCCGCACTTTGCCTGTTACTTGTCTTCGGTCTGGGGTCTTACGGTCAGCAGGAAACTGAGGACACCCGGAACGAACGCGGCGGCGTGAAGGAGGGAAACGACGTGGACATTCTGAAATCGCTCATCGGCAACTGGGAGGGCACTTGCCGGACATGGTTCCGACCCGGAATACTGGGTGACGAGTCGGAGATCCGCGGCGAGTTCAGGCCGTTGCTCGGAGGACGCTTCGTGCGACACACGTACGAAGGTTCAATGAAGGGAAAGCCCCGCACCGGCGAGGAGACGATCGTCTTCGATGCGGTTCACAACAAGTTCCAGGTGTCCTGGTTCGACGATTTCCATATGAAGTACGCCATCCTGTTCTCTGAAGGCGAAAAGACCGCGAAGGGCTTCTGGGTGGCCGGGAAATACAGCATGGCCCCTGGCCAGACGCCGTGGGGTTGGAAGACCGTGTTTGAAATGATCGATGACGACCACCTCACCATCACGGCGTACAACATCACTCCCGACGGACAGGAGGGCAAGGCCGTCGAGACGGTCTACGAGCGGAAGCCCAAATCGAAATGATATCCGATTGAATATGGTGCGGATCGACCCGCTCTCCGACTGGACCAGGTGGTCACAATAATTCGGAATAATCAATCGAGATTCCTCCGTGATGTGAAATCATATGTAGGTTCAATCGAAGTCCGATTGGTCCATCGAGAATCAAACACCTCACTCGATGGGTTCGAACTCGAGCGTCACGATCGACGCACCGCGCCCCATGCCGCCGGAACTGCGAAGGTAACGTTCGACGTAGCCCAGTTCCTTGTTGAACCGGACGCGCATGACCATCGTCTCGGCCCGCCCGGCGAAGGGGCCTCGCGGGTCGGAGCGGTTTTCCAACTCGAGTTCGAGTGTCTCGAACAATCCGTCGACGGAGTACGCACCCGGATCGGCCGAGCGAAGCGGATTCCCATCGGTCGTGGCGGTTTCGACGATGCCGCGGCGAACTTCGACCTCGTAGACGCTTCCATGCATGTCAAAGCGGATGCGGTAGTTCGTTACATCTCCCGCCCGCCACCGCTGTCTCGCAGCAGTTAACCCCTCGGTCGTCAAGGTCTCGGTCGGCTCGCGCGATGCGAAGAACATGCCGGCCGTCGCTATGGCGAATGCCGAAACGGCAAGCAGGAAGTTGGTTCGCGTCGATTTCTTCACGCCGATGTCACGTGAGTCGCCGCAGCATCCTAGAATCCATATCCCAAGTTCCCGTTCAAAAAAACGCACGCGTTGTAGACCGCGTGAATGACGATCGCCACCGCGACGCCGGGGAACGCGGCCGTGATCGAAAACTGGCGATGTTCGTGCTGCACGCGACGCCAGACCGACGCCAGACCCCGCGTGGCGATCATCGTACACACGACGTGAAGCAGAACGCAGACCACCCATCGGTAGAGCACGAGATCCAACGGCGAGTTCTTGAAGAACAAACGCAGGCAAATCACGTTCTGCACGACCGCAAACACCAACGCCGTGCCGATCGTCATGCAGAATATCTGCTCGACCGAGCGGATCGTCGCGCTGCGTCGTTCGATCAGCGTTGCGGCGATCGCGATCTTGAGCACTTCGGATGCGGCCGGGGCGAACACCACGAAGCTCATCAAGCCCACGTACTCCACCGAGAAAAGCGCGCAGCCGATCGCAAACGGAATGGCCGGCAGGGGCATGAGGATCGCGATGAGCCACGTTTTTCGCAGCGAAGGAAGTGACCGATGCACGGCAAGCCAGTCCAGATAGGTCAGCTCTCCCTCGCGTGGCGGCTCGTAGAGCTCGACCTTGCCGCATTCCGGGCAGGGATGTCCGGTCATCAGGCCGCGAAGGTTGTAGCCGCAGTTGCGGCAGCTCCAGTCGCGTTCGATCAGGATGGAGGTTCGATTCGGTCGGGTCGACGGCTCGTCGAAAATCGAATGCTTCGCCCGCTCCTCTTCCGGGTCGGCGCCGGCCCGTTCGCTATCGAGGCGCTGCAGCGCTTTGCGTTCTGCCGGGTCGGGCGTGGGCGACTGGTTGGACCGGTGGGGCTCGGCGTGGACCGACGGATCATGTTTGCTGTCAGCCACCGATCAACTCGCCACGGGATCGGCCGCGCGCATGGCCGTGCCGTACGCGTACATCTCGACCATCGCCGCCCCGCGCCGCCGCAGGCTTCCGATGTTGCTGGTCGAGAAGCGAATGTTGACCACGTGGGTCGCTCCCATATCCACGGCCGACCGCAACATGCGCACCATCGCCTCGCGCCGCGCTCGATCCATCAGCGATTCGTAGGCGCGAAGCTCGCCGCCGACGATCTTGCGCAGCGCCGCCGCGAATGTCTTGAAGTAGTCCGACGCGATCACGACCTCCCCGGTGACCAGCCCGAACGGGGCGGAGGCCTCGGGTCGGGGAAACGTTCGTAGATCGGATAAGACGATGTGGCTTAGCGCGGCTTCGTGTTTGGCGAGCCGTTTGAAATGGGCGCGCTCCGTGAGGCTGCCAATCGAGAATCCGAGTATCAGCAGCGCGGCGGGCAGTGCGATCTGAATGATCACGGGCCACGGCACGAGATCAACCCTCCGGCTCGGCGACCATGGCCGTACCGTAAGCGTAGAGCTCGGCCGCCCCTTGCGTGATGGCGCTGGTCGTGAAGCGAACATTGACGACCGCGTTAGCGCCGAGCTGCTCGGCCTGGGCGATCATGCGCTCCAACGCCTGACGACGCGCCTCGATCAGCAGTTCAGTGTAGCCCCGAAGCTCACCGCCGACGAGGTTCTTCAGACCGGCCGCCATGTCGCGCCCAAGGTGCTTGGCGCGAATCGTGTTGCCCTGCACGAGACCTTTGGATTCACGAAGGCGGTACCCTGGTATGGATTCGGTGTTGACCACGATCATCGCTTGATCTCTCGTTCAGGATCGAACTACGGACGTAACCCGCGCCCAACTGTCGCGATGCGACAGCGCGTGTCAAGAAACGGGGAGCCTGAGGGGAACCGAGGATACGGGCGAGACGGCCGGCTCGTCGGGCTTACGAATCGGTGGGCTGCTTGGCGTCTTTGGGCGGCCAGTTGCGCTTGGTCGGCTTCACGACGAGCCCCATGCGAATCGCCTTGACCGAAACCTTGATTCGGCACACGGTGCCGTTGACGACCGCGCGGACGCGCTGGATGTTGGCCTTGAACTTTCGCTTGGTGACCCCGGTGGTCTTACGTCCCACGCCGCCGAGGTATTTGGCCTTGCCCTTGCGCGCTATGGACCGACCGGCCCGGGTCTTCTTACCAGTAAAATGACAAATTCTTGGCATAATTCACATCGCCCTGACCACGCGAAGATTCGCCGCCAACCGGCCTGAGTCGGGCCAGTATAGCAAGGCGAATCCGCGTTGCAATAGCTCCGGTGCTTGGAACGCCGGACGGACGACAACCGAAGAAACGCCACTGCCACTTTAATTCCCGCATTGTGCCGGGTCCAACGTATTCTGTTTCGCGCGAGCGATCAGTCGGCCGCTCGCAGGTCGTAGCAGAGAAGGCGGGGCGGTGTGTTGTGCCGCTTGTCTTTCGTGTTCTGCGTGACATAGAGCAGGCCGCGACTGATGACCGGTGGGGTCCAGGACTCCGTGGCCGAGAACAGCGTAGCCCGTGATATTTCACGGTAGCCTTTCGGTGAGAGATCGAGCCAAACCAATTGACCTCGCTCATTGAGCAGAAGGAAATCTCCGTCGGCGTAGAGCAGGCCTCCGGACTTCAGCGGGACCGATACGGTCTGCTTCCTGCCGTCCCTTTCGATTTCCACGTCGAACAGCGGCCGCTCTTCCCACATTCGTTTGCCGCTCTCGAGGTTCACGCAGACGAGGGCGGTCTGACCGCCCGCGCCGTGCAGGCCGTACAGGTGCCCGTCGTGATGGATCGGCGTGACGAAATGCGCGAGAAGTGATTCGTTCTTCCAGGCCACTTTGTATTCACCGGAGGACGTAATGTTCAGAAGCGCGCATCCCGTTCGGTAGTCCGTCGTGACGAAAACCTGGTCTCCGACGACGACCGGCGTCGCGGCGTTGACGGATTCGTAGCGCTGGCTGCGAAACGGAAAGCGAAAGTCGATCGATCCGCTTATCGGGTCGATCGAGAGCAGCCCGCCCGTCGGCGGTTCGCTGATTCCGCCGGCGAACACGAAGACCCGGCGCCGACCGTGCAGCGTGGCGGCCACCGGCGATGCGCAGCTTGCCCCCCATTCTTTGCCGGCCCGCCAGATGATTCTTCCGGTATGTTTGTCGTACGCGATGACACTCGGGCCGCCCGGTGCACCAACGTTGACAATCAACAGATCGCCCTCAACCAGTGGCGTCGAGGCCACGCCGAAGAAGTCCTGAGGCACCGAGTGTTCGGTCATGAAGTCGTGCTTCCAGATCGGCTTACCGGTCTTGAGCTCAAGACAGTGGAGCGTGCCCGAAGCGCCGCAGGTGTAGACGCGATCGCCGTCGATAACGGGCGTCGCCCGAGGTCCGTCGCCGAAGTTGTAGCGGTCCTTGTACCCGGTCGGATAACGGAACGCCCAGTAGCGATCGCCGGATTCGGGGTGCAGACACTCGACGAGCACCTCGTCGCTGACTCGGTGCATGAAGACCAGCCGATTGCCTGCAACGGAGGGGGCAGCGTACCCGCGTCCGGTCTCCATCTCCCACACCAGTGCCGGTCCACTTTTTGGAAAGCGCTTGAGCAGCCTCGTCTCGCGTGAAATCGCGTCTCGATTCGGTCCAAGAAAATCGGGCCAGTCCTGCGTGACCGCCCGAGGTGACAGCGGTTTGGGTTTCGAGTGGAAGCGAACCGTATAGGGCGTAGTCGATGTTGGTGTCTGGCCATAGACGAAGGGCGCGAACCACCCCGCTACCACAAGGGAAACGAATTGACTCAACCGTTGCGCATGACGCCCGAAACGACAGGCTCTCATGATCCCTCCTGTCTCAAGCTAGCTTGCGAACCCCTTGGGGTGATGGCGATGCCAGTTCCAGGCCGTCTCGATGGTGCGGTGGATGTCTTCTGCGCTCCGCGGCACCACCACGCCCACCGGCTCGATCTGATAGATCGAGGCGTCGGTGCTGTAGCGGCCGCGGGAGTATGCGTCGAACAGGACCTCGCCCTCGATCTCGCGCGCGAGGCGCACGGCGAGCACCGGGTCGCCGGGCCGAACCGGCGGGCGCGGCTGACGGGCGGCAGAGGGTTCCATGCGCCGATTCGTCCAGCAGACTCGAAGGAGCTCTCGCGCGGTGCGCCGGCCGATCATACCGCCTCGCCCCCGGAACACAACCTGACGGCCCCCGGGTCGTGTCTCGCCTTGAATTCCCGCCGAACCAACGCCCTGAACGTCCGCTGATTAGCGGATCATGTTTGCTTTACGCCCAACGGCAGACATTGGCGCAGGGTCATCGGCACTTCCGCTCCTGACCCA
>JADFRH010000081.1 GCA_022561415.1 Planctomycetota bacterium | reverse complement strand
ACGGGCGGCCACGGGTGACGAACAGCACTGACACTGCCAGAACCGGAGGTCTCCGTATCGCCAGCAGGGGTTGTGTCGGTGTTGCTGCCGCCAACAAAGTTCCGGACCGGGCATCTGCACGCCAAACGAATCGCAGAGCGGCGGACAACCGCCGTGGCCTACCCACCGATCGCTGAAACAACATGGATCACGCGCTGCCGTGTTTTTCCAATATCGCCGCGATGTCCCCGGTCATCCTCCGCTTATGCTAGCGCTTCTTCTTCGGAACATCGGGAAGTCCAATCCTCGAAAGGAAGCTGGCGAACCGTTGACTGACATTCTCTCTATCTAGGTCTGCAAGCTGACAAAGAAAGTGTGCCCGCTTGATTTTCTTAAGGTACTCCACATGGACGGAGAAGTAATGCTTGAAGTCGATCACAGAGCGGACGATCTGGATTCGCTCTGGGAATTTGAGGAAGTGGTACCGCGGGTTATTGTTCGCGCGAAGGTTTTCCCCCGGAGTCTTGCCTTTGTTGATCGGCTCCATATTCATTTTAAGATCGCTGAGGTGCTGTCCTAAGTAGACATGTTCTTCGTTGTAAAGCGGGGCGACCAAGACCGAAACCAGCGCCTTGTCTTGGTTGGCTGGCTTGCGGCGGGACCACCGCACACGATAGTCCTGCTCTAGGTCGCAATCCTGCGTCAGCACCAACACAAGCGGGAAGATGATTTTCGACACCTCAAGAATCCCGCCCTGCTGAACAACATTTTCGATGCACTCGATATTGCGAAAGACATCGCCCTGGCACACGCGAGCCTTCTGTTGTATTCCTACTCTGGTCTCTCTAATCATGGATGACCGTAGCTCTTACGTGGCGGCGTTGCGGCTTGTCCACTCCATATTCCTGGACGCGCTGCATAAATTCCTGCTTAATCTCCTCGGCGGATGATGCATCATCTTTATCCGTGCCAGCGACAGTCTCGGAAGCGGGCGTCTGTTCAGTTGGATAGATCGAATCATTTGGCATTGATAACACCCATTCTCTTGCGCAGCGCGGCTTTGATGACTTGTTCAAACGCAGGGCTAATCTTGTCGTGAAGTCTCGTTAGGTAGTTGGCGAGGTCGCCCTTGTCAAGCAGGAGCGTGCAGTACGCATCGTAGTCCAGCGTGAATATTTTTTGCCGAACAGGTGCGGGGTAATCCGGATTCGGCATTCCGTATTGAAATCTGAGATACGTGTCCCCATAGTTGAACTCTAGCCAATGCATTGCGCGAGAGATTGTTCTCTTGTCGTCGGCAAGGCCGAAGACTGCAAGCAAGTCGTCGTCCAGATACTTACGCCACTCTGTCGGAGCCCCTTCTGCAATCTCGATCTTGTTGATATAGCGCAAGCCGAGTCGCCGCATCTGCAAGCCGTCAAACTCGTCGTACATCGCAGCCACAACGGGCAAGAAATCCTTCTGGAGCGCAGCGAAGTCTTTATGCTTGCCTTTTTTGTATTCCAAGATCAATGATGCGTCGGTGATTCTCGTAAGTTTTCGCCGGTCATTGCTATGGTACCACCATTCGTGCTTCTCCAAGCTTGAACGCTCGGTATCCGTTGGCGTCACATGAACGCTCTGAACTACAAGCTTCTTGGGTTCAGGAACAGGGAAGGTCTTGGCCAAGGCGTTCGTTACCGACCTAGGCGGGCCACTCCGTGCGATCTCAATCGGCGCAGCAAAATCGACCCGCACTATTACTTGGTCTAGAAAATCCTTCTTGTAACGCTTCTTCAACTTCCTCGTCCTGGAGGCACTTGTAGTTCTTGGTTTCTTTGGTGCCATGTCTTTCCTCCATCAATGTTGGGCGAAGAGTGGTTGCTGCAGCAACAATTCGCCAAAGATCAGCACTCCACAATCTTCAAGCTCTCAATCCCCCGGTCGTCGATGATCTTGACCGCCACGCGCTTGTGGTCGCCCGGCTCGAACGGCAGCGAGATCGTTCCGCGATAGGCTTCGATCAATTCCTCGTCGATCTCGGCCTTGAGGTTCTTCGCCAAACGCGCCCAGCCGTCCTTCGCCCCGGCCATCGGGAAGAACACCTGCGACGGGTACAGGCTGCGACCGTCGTAGTCGGTGTCCAGCATCCACATTGCGATCTTGCTCGTGTCGCCGCTTTCGATCTTGCCGTCGATCGGGTTGTAGTAATCAAACCCCCCAACCTCCACGACGTATCGATCCGCGCCTTGCGTCCCTGCGTCCCTCTGTCCCTTCGTCCCTTCTCACCTCCACATCCGGCTGGCCGATCATCCAGAACGACTCGTTACTCGGCCTTGCCCGCCCAGACAAGCTGTCGATCGAGATGCGCGGGTCGTACTCGTAGGTCGTTTTCTTCCCGTGATCGGGATCGGTCTCCGGCGTCACCAACCCCACGGGCGGATTGTTCGCCCGCTTCTTGTCCTTGTGGTCGTAGGACTCGATGGGCTTCTTCTGTGGCTTCTTCTTGGTTGCCCTATTTGACGTGCGCTTGGCCACAGCCATGTCACTCCCCGTCATCCGCGGCGCATGCGAATTCCCCCGCCGATCGCGGCACATAGATCGTTAGTCGGCAGACATTGTGCAGTGACATCGACCAGCCTGCAAGGCCACGGCTCTTCGGGCGGTGTCAAGCGAAGCGGCGGGTGCAAGACCCGGCCCCGAAATTACTAGATCTGATCGATCCGCGAATTCACGCGGTGGGTGGCGCTGTGGCCTTGTTTGACTTCCAGCGTCCGTGCCGGCGCGCACGCAACCGGAATGAGCACGCAGAGGATCAAGACGTACATCGAACGATTGGAGGACATGCTTTTTTCTCCGTGACTTTGGCTGAATTGGGATGCTCACGGCCCTCACGCGGGGCCGAAACCGCACGCGCATTGGAATGTGCCCCGGATGAGCCGTCAAGATTGCAACTCCTGGGCCCGATTCGGTATACTGGTCGTGGTTCGAGTGAGGCGGATGAGACCATGGTGGCCCGTAGGCTATCTCGAAACTTGATGCTTGGTTTGGCTGTGTGCTCGGTTTGCGGGTGCGGCACGCGGACCGTACGGGCAGGCAGTGGAGAGTGGGTCTCGCTAACTGCGATGAACCTCGCCCGTCAGGAGGTCGGCGCGGCGAGGATCGGCGACACCGTCTATGTGGTCGGCGGCCTGCTGCCGGGCACGCCGTTGACGGCCAGCGAAACGGTCGAGGCGTACGACATTGCTGGCGATAGCTGGTCATTCGTTGCGCCGATGCCGGTCGGCCTGGACCATATGGGCGTCGCGGCCGTAGGTGGAAAACTCTATGTCATGGGCGGCTACTCGGCCAACTTCATCGCACGCAACGGCGTGCTCATCTATAACCCCGACTCAGATTCGTGGTCCAGCGGTTCGCCGATGCCGGAGCCGCGCGGCGCGTGCTGGGCGGTGGCGCATGATGATAGAATCTACGTTTTCGGCGGGACGAATGTGTCCGGCGCCCGACAGCGCTCGACGTTTATCTACGACCCTTTTGCGGATTCGTGGACGATCGGTGCGAACATGCCCACCGGGCGCGAGCACCTGACCGCCGCTGTCGCGGGCGATTTCATTTATGTTATCGGCGGTCGAACAGGCGCCTTATCGTTCTCGGCGCATGAGCGTTACGATCCCACCGCGGACGAATGGACGGTGATGACACCTATGCCGACCGCCCGCGCCGCCCCGGCCGCGGCGACGTTCGCCGGACGCATCTATGTCGCGGGCGGGGAGACACCCGGGCTCTTTTCCGTCAACGAGGTCTACGATGTTGCGACCGACACTTGGTCGACCGATACGCCGATGGCGATTCCGCGCCACGGCATTGCAGCCGTCGCACTCGATGACAGAATCCTGACGCCCGGTGGCGGGACAATTGCCGGGCTTGCACCCACCAACGCCGTGGACAGCTTCATTCCCGAAACACCGCCCCCGGTTCCCGCCATGTCGGGGCTCGGCGTGATCGCCTTGGCAACTTGTATCGTTGCGGCAGGCCTCCTCATCACGACCAAGCGCCGAATGGCTTGGAGTGCAACGACCTAACGCCGGGCTCCGCCGGTTTAAGGTCGGTCAACGGCCAGAATCGCCGTTTCTCGCACCTGGCGAGGTCAAGACTGCAACCGCTGGGCGCGACTCGGTATACTCGCCGCAGCTACGCAGTAAACCGCGTGCGAACGCTGTCGTTGGTCTGCGACCAGGCGACTTCGGAAAGGAGTACGGTGAGAAACACCGCGATCAACCTCGTGAGGCAAGCGCACGCCGCGCGTCGAGAGAATCGCCTTACCGATGCGCATCGAGATTTGGTCGAGGCGGTTGCGCTCTGTCGCCAGGACGGCGCCCAACGCGAATTGGTTCAGGCGCTCAGGGGGCTCGGCCAGATCGAACGAGACCTGGGGCGTGGTGATGCGGCGAGACCCTTGTACGAAGAAGCGGTCGCCATTGCCCGGGCAGAAGGCGAACCTCTCGCTCTGGCACATGCGGTTCGCCATTTGGGTGATCTCCATCACGATGCAGGTCGCATTGAACTTGCCGAGCGGTGTTACGACGAGGCCCTCGCGGTATACCGTAGCCACAAGGATACACTCCCCCTCGATCTGGCGAACGCGATTCGGCCGCTGGGGGTGCTCAAGGACAACGCGGGAGAGGTCGACGAGGCGAGACGGCTGTTGGAGGAGGCGAGGGACCTCTACACGTCGGTCAATGTGCGAGAGGGCGTTGTCGAATGTTCGTTTCGACTCGATAGATTGAGCCCCTAGGCATTGCGGCGGGTGATGGTTGGATGCTGTCGCGGCGGAAAGGCTTTGAGCACGCAGCATAGTGGACCCGGTAACAAAGGCCGTGATTGAAACCATCGGTGCCGCCGGCTACGTCGATGCGCTGTCCGTTGTCGTCGCGGTTGACGAACGGACCGGCGAGAGGTTCGTCGTGCGTGGTGACGACCTGTACGAAACCGTTGTCGAGTTCGCTCAGCAGGTTGGCATTGAGTTGGATGATGGATAATCGTCGAGGGCGGCAACCATGATCCGCAAGATCATCATCGTGGTGCTGACATGTCGAAAGGGTGCTCGCCCATTTGCGAAGTCGCCTAAGGCCTCGGTTGGCTAGCAGCATAGGCGTCGGGAAATGCGACTTTCTGGATGACAGTGTGCAGTATAAGGAAATGGATTGCGATGACGATGCGTTCGAATTGGACCGATAGAGATTTCTGGCGTGACAATTTGGTAGGCACATGGCGCTCCGGTCCGATCTGCTACTTGGTGGCCGGATATATTGGGTACGCAATGGGACGCGAGCCTGGTATTGGGATCAGTCTCTTGCCAATTTGCCTTCTGGCGACAGTCATCCTCGGACTAGTTGGTGGCAAGTGCGCGTTCGGAATGGCATTGGCATTCAATTGGGTATCGCTAGCAACCATGCATTACTACCTCTGGCTCTCCGGCATCAGGACGGGGCCAGAAAACGGCGGGATGACCGCAGGTGTCCTGGTCTTCGTACTGCTCTGCGATTTGCTTATCGTAGTCATACCGTTATGCGCGTGGACAATCGCGGCAGCACTGGCAAAAAGAGCACGAGACCGGTCTGAAAGGATAAGAGGAGCGTGAGCCGCGCTTCGATCCTTGCATGCGTCCACCCGCGGCCCGCTGCGCCGCTACCGTCGCCGAAAGCGCGGCCTGTGCGTAACGTGCGGGTACGATTTACGCGGTTCGCCGGGGAGGTGCCCGGAATGCGGAAACGAACCGACATGATTCGCGGCCTGCTTTGGGGCGGCATTCTTGGATTCGCGTACGCGACGATGGCGGGATTCTTCGTAGGCCGACCGGTCATTGCCCCCATCGTTCTTTGGCCGCTCATGGCGATCGAGTATTTTCAGATTTGGGGATGGGATCATTCATCCTATTCCTATTTTGTCATGATCGTAGGCTATGCCATGCTTGGCGGTTTGATCGGTTTAGTGGCCGATTCGATTCGTCGAAAGGATTCCGCACCAGGTCGTTGCCAAGCTTGCGATTACGACCTCACCGGCAACGTCAGCGGCGTGTGTCCGGAATGTGGTACGAAGGTTATTTTCGACAATTGATCGGCGCCGCGCGAAAGTGAGTCATTCGGAGTGGCCGGCCCGGGTTCGCCCATACAGGGCGGACCCCCGATCACCCCGCCGGTGCCATTTGTACGGTGCGGCCCCTGTGGCGGCCGTCGCGTAGCGGTCGACCCACCCGGGCGCCGGTCATTTCGGTAGCGTCCGGTCCCCGTGCCGGACGTCTTGAGCCGAAGGCTCTCGAACCACGTCGGCCGATACAGGGCTCGGCCGCTACAACGCCGTCTGATCCGTACCGCGACCGTGAGGGAGCGGCCGGTCGGAAGATACGTGGCATGGGCAAGTCCCGGCACGCCGGGACCGCCATGGTGTCGATCCAGCGAAACCGGCGTGGCGGGCAGTGAGGCCCTCTTGCCGGGCGTGCCGTGCGACTTTCCCAGGGTTTTTCCCGAAAACCGCGGGATTTCTCTTGAACACGACGCCCACACTTGGCACAATAGACACTGCGTTCCTGTCCTGAGAGGCCGATTTTTCGGACGGACAGATGGATGATGAAGTCGCACACGTCCCCAGTCCTGCTCTGCACCGCAGCCCTCGCGGCTGTGCTCATCGCCGCTCGTGTATCTGCAACTCCGCCGAAGCCGGCCCCCGTGTCCGACGAGTGGCTGTTGAAAAAAGGGATGCAACAGGAGGGTCCTCTAGGTCCTGCGATCCTCTGGCTCGACGAGGCCACTCAGGCTCGCGGCGCCGCGACAGGTAGTCGCTCAGCAAGCGCCGGCACGGCCGAGGCGCTGATCTTCCACCAGCCCAACGACAGCGGCTTCGGGTACTTCGAGAAGAGCTACACTGACGGTCCCTGGTGGTACTGCCGCATGGGATTCGGCAACGGCTGGGCGCCGGGAGATTCGATCAGCTCGTATGAGCTCAGGATCTTCCACAGCACCTCGGACGACATCGGTTTCGGTGATGCCGACTACGCCGTCGAGCTGTGGGACGGTGACCCGTTGTCCCTTACGGAAACGCTTTGCGCGACGGCTGGCGTCTCGGCGCCGATTCCCGGTACGCAAGGGATCATCGCCGATGTGCCCTACGGCACCGTCGTCCAGGCTCGCGTAGAGCTTCCCGCGAAGGTCGCGTATGACTGTGACCGCGTTTGGATGGTGATGACCTCGCTCAACGGCTGCCGTGCTGCGTGGCGCATCTCTGGGGGCGACTTCGACAGGTTCAATATGGCCCCGGCGATTGGTTTCGGTAACGGCCGGGGTCTGGTTACCGGTTGTGAATCGAGCACCTTGGGTGGTGTCTGCCCGACCACCACGGGTTACGCCGCAGGCTTCTGCTGCGGCAGTCAAGGCACTTGTAGCGGTTCCGGCGCTGCGTGCGGATTCGCTTGGGATGACTGCCCCGCCGGGGAAACGTGCGATGGCGCGGAGGCCTGCGACCACAGTGTGCTAAACGAAGCGGGGAATGACTACCTGGATCCCTGCAGCTCGGGCGCTGTCGCCGTCACGACCTTCTGCGGTGATGGGTTGACTGATTTCTACTTCGCCGACGTAGACGCCCCGGAAACCGAACATGGCTACGTCGGCTCGGTCTTCGCGGCGACGGATACCGTCATAACGGTAGTGCCGGTCAGCGTTGGTGCCCCGGCAGGCGTCGGCCCGTTGCCGTCGGGAGTAATCAGTCTCGGCGGTGACGAAGTCGTCCTGGCAAGCGGCGGCCACGACGTCTGGCTGGAGTTCCGCGCGGGCGACTGGGATCCCAACGACCTCGGCGTTCAGCTCCACGGCTGGAGAGCATGTTTCGAGTCGTCCAGCCTGACGTCGGGACTGCAAGGTGCGATCGAGTTCAACGTCGGACCCCAGCCGTGCGGTGAGTGCTCGGACAACGCCGCGCCTTGCAATAGCCACGAGGAGTGCACCGCCGGATCGTGCAGCATCTCCGGCGATCCGTGCCACGTCACATTTCCAGATTGCGCCTCCATCGGCGGCGACTCATGTATCGGCCCCGCGCTTTGTGCACCCTCGGCGACGGGTGACGACGACTGCGTGGCCGCATTGGGTCCCGGCGCCGAGTGCGGCCCGGACCCCAACTACTTTCTCGGGACCGGCACGTGCGGGTTCACATTCATAGACACGAGCCGGCCGGACTGGGTGCTGGCCAACGCGCTTGCCACGCTCTTTGCGCCAGACCTCGCTCAGCCGGATTTCCGGATCGCCACTGCGGTTGTCGTCGGCCCGGCCGACGATCCCGAACCGTTCCCGGACGATCTCTTATACGGGGCCACCTTTGCAGTCAGCGTTCCTTCAGACGCCAAGGGAACCTTCACGATCAGCTTGAAACCGTGGCCGTGCTCCTTGCATAACGGTGTGGGTCCGCCCATCGCGCTCGGTGGAGTCGTTCCGGGTTTCATCACGGTGCAGACCGGGCGCTGCTGCTACAACTTGCAGGACTTCGCCACCGGCGGCGAGGGATGCTTCGACCTGCTCCAGACCAGCGCGACCTGCGCTCAGCAGCCCGGGCTCACATACTTCGAAGCAAATACCACCTGCGACGAACCATGCCTTGATCCGGTATGTATCACGCCGTCGCCCCCGGATACGGATGTCGTCCCCGACAACTCGGGCACCTTCGTACCGAGTGCGAAAAATCGATTCATTTCGTTTGCCCCCATCGAGGCCGGCATCGACTTCCCGATCAGCCAGGCGGCGCGCGTGACCTTCGTATCGCTGCCCCGACCGTACGATAT
>JADFRH010000080.1 GCA_022561415.1 Planctomycetota bacterium | reverse complement strand
AGGCACCAGAAGCCAGCCGCGCCGATCGACATAGCTGAGACCGAAGAGAACAAGCAGGGCAAGAAGCCATATGACCTGGCGACGACGTCGAATCCTGCGACCCACACTCGGTTGTCCCCCTCCGGGTTGTCGTACGCTCATCGGTCCCCCTTCGGAGGATGAGTCGATCAGATAAGGGAGGCTTTCGGGGTCGATGACTCGTCGTTGGTCTCAAGCATCGCCTCTCGACAGGTTGCTTCCAGAACCTGATGCAACTGTTCATGATCAGGAATGGCGTCGAGACATTCCATGAGGTTCTCAACCCTTCGCGTGGCCGGCTTTTCCAGATCAATCGTCTGAATCGCGGCATCGCCGAGAGCTTTCATCGCATCGACGAACCCGCCATGCAGCTCGCCGCAGAGGTTTTCTTTCGGTATGCGCATGTTCTCGAACATCAGACCGACCGTGTCCGAGCCGCGCATGCCGAGCTTGTCCTCCTTGGGGCCGATCGTAAGACCCGTGGTGTTGCGCTCGACGATGAACGCGCTGATGCCGTTCGATCCACCTTCGGGCTTCGTTTGGGCCATGACCACATAGACGCCGGCGTAGTGGCCGTTGGTGATCCACTGCTTGGCACCGTTGAGTACCCAAGAGTCACCTTGAAGCTCGGCCGTGGTGGTCAGGGCGGCCGCATCGCTTCCGCACCCCGGCTCCGAGAGCGCCCAGGCGCCCAGATACTCACCGGAGGCCAGGGCCGGCAGATATTTCGCCTTTTGTTTATCGTTGGCGGCGATCGCCAGATGGGCGCTGCATAATGCGTTGTGAGCGTCGAGCATCAGCGCCGTAGCGCCGCAGTGCCTGGCGATCTCTTCCATGACGACCGTGGCACCCAGGTCGCCCAGGCCGGCGCCGCCCTGTTCGGTCGGAATGAAGATCCCGAGAAACCCCGCCTTGGCGAGCTTGCTCACCAGTTCGCGCGGAATGTCGGCCTCGCGGTCCCACTGACGGGCGTGCGGCGCGATTTCCTCGGCCGCAAAACGCCGTGCCATATCGCGGAGGGCGATCAGTTCATCTGGAAGATCAAAATCCATCGGGGTTTCCACTTCTCGGTGATTCGTGCGGCCGCCTAGGCCCGTGCTTTCAAACGCCTAGCAAACCGCGTTCCATCATAGTACAAGCAGCGCCGTCGGTCACGCAGCGCGCTTGAGCGTCTCGGCGTCGTGTCTAGCGCCCGCCCAGCTCTCGCGCGATCACGATGCGCTGAATCTCACTGGTCCCTTCGTAGATCGTGGTGACGCGCGCATCGCGATACAACTGCTCGACCCGGCACTCGTTCACATAGCCCGCTCCTCCGTGAATCTGTACGGCGCGATAGGCGATGCGATTGGCCGCCTCGCTCGCGTACAGCTTGGCCATCGAGCTAGCGCTCGAATGGGGCTCACCCGCCTCAACCGCGAGGGCGCCGCGCCAGATCAACGACCTGGCCGCCTCCAGCTCGACGGCGCTGTCGGCAATCATATTGGCCACGGCCTGAAACGAACCGATCGGTTTGCCGAACTGCTCTCTCTGCCGCGCATAACTGACCATCTCGCACAGGCAGGCTTCCGCGATGCCGGACGCTTGCGCGGCGATGCCCAGGCGTCCACGATCCAGACCCGAGAGAAAGACCTCCAAGCCGCGACCTAGTTCGCCGATCAAGTGGTCACTCGGAACGAACACATCGGTGTAGTTGATCACGGCCGTTTCGCTGGCGCGGATGCCCATCTTTCCAGGTATTTCAGTTCGCTCTACGCCCGGCTCGTTTCCGTCGACGAGCAGGGCCAGGAGGCTCTCTTTCTCCGGGGCACCGACCAGCCGCGCGAGTGTCAGAAACCACCGTCCGGTCAGACCGTTCGTGATCCACATCTTCTCCCCGGTCAGCCGGAATCCACCGTCGACCTTCGTCGCCATCGTCTTTATATTCGCGGCGTCGCTTCCGGCCCCTGCCTCGGATAGCGCAAACGCGCCGAAGTTCTCGGCGCTACCCCAGCTCGACAGCCATTCGGTCCGTTTGGGCTCCGCAGCTCTCTTGTCGAGAATCGAACCGGCCAGCGAATGCACGCTGAGCGTAACCGCGGTGGAAGGAGAACTCTTGGAAACTTCGTGGAGGATGGAAACGTAGGTCGGATACGAGCAGCCCAACCCGCCCAGTGACTCCGGGACCAAGAGCTCGAGCAGGCCCAGTTCCGCGATTTTCGGAAGTATCTGCGTGATCGATGAGCCGTCCCTGTCGCAGCGCCGATCAAGCGGTAGCAACTCCTGTTCGCAGAATTCGCGCGTTGTTTCGACCAGCGCTCGCTGATCGTCACTCAATTCCACGTGAGACGGCACCAAGGACATCGGACGGATTCAATTCCCAAGGGTACAACAAGACCGCCCTCCGTGGTTGGGAAAGCGGCCGGCTAGCTGACAAACAACCGTATGGCGTGCGGAGAATATAACCGCCGAGACCGCGGAGCGTCAATGCGAGCGCGGGGAATTGCGGATGAGCGGCCGGATGTGGGGGCTATTGCCCGAGTTCCCGGCTCCGCTCCCACGCGGCCAGGACGCCCCGGACGATGTCGTCGAAGACCCCGTCTCGGTTCATCGACTCGATCCCCGCCTGTGTCGTTCCCCCCGGCGAGGTGACCTTCTGGCGCAGAACGTCCGGCCGCTCCCCGGATTCGAGCATCATGCGGGCCGCGCCGAGACAGGTCTGCTTGGCCAGAAGCTCGGCGTGTTGGCGTGACAAGCCCGCGCTCTCTCCCGCGGACGTCAGCGCCTCGACAAAATAGTAAAAATACGCCGGACCGCTTCCCGACACCGCGGTGACCGCGTCCATCTTCGACTCGTCGTCGATCACAATGGTTCGCCCGCCGGCGTCGAACAGACGCTGGGCGCGAAGCAGGTCCACCTCCTCCGCGTGTTTTCCCCGACAGATGCCCGCCATTCCCGCGCCGACGTGAATCGGCAGGTTCGGCATGGCGCGAACGACCCGGGCGGCTACGGCGGGAAAGAGAGCCTCGATCGAGCCGGTCGAGACCCCGGCCATGATCGAGACGATCAGATGGTCCGCGCGGATGTGCTCGGCGATCGCGTGACACACCTCGACGTGCTGCTGCGGCTTGATCGCCAGAATCAAGATATAGCTGTTGGTGACCAGGTGGACGTTGTCCTCGGTGACGTCGATACCGAAGCGCTCGCGGAAAAGCGATCGGCGCGGCTCGGCGGGATCCGACGCGATCATGCGGTCGGCGAAAAGAAGCGTGTTGCGCAGGATGCCATGCACGATGCCCTCGGCCGCGTTCCCCGCGCCGATGACGCCGATTTCATACTGTGTGGTCATGTACTATGCTCTCCTGTTTCCGGGCTTTATGCCCTTTCACGCCGGCAAGATAACATATCGACATGCTGAAGCTGATCGCCAAGGAAAACGGGGTGCTCGTATCGGTGAAGGTCGTTCCAGGGGCGTCGAGGACGCGGTATATGGGCGTACACGGCGGCGCGGCGCGGGTTGCGGTCGCGGCTCCGCCCGAGAAAGGCAAAGCCAACCGGGCGGTTATCGCCTTGTTGGCCGAAATCTTGGCCGTCAAAAAACGCGACGTGACCGTGGTATCCGGTCACGCCGCGCCGTTAAAAACCATCCAGATTGCGGGAATCACACCCGCCGCCGTCCGGGCAGCCCTGCAGGCCGGTTAGTCGCCAATCGAGTAGCTGCCGGAAATTTGTTCGTGAACCTCAACGGTGTTAACCACGAAAAGCGAATTGTTGAAGACGCGGATCCGCCCACGTCCGGGTGGGCTGGCCGTGTCCCACGTTGTCGGAGCGATGGTCTGTTCGATAAGTGTGCGAAGCTCCAGAAGACGTGCTTCCAGCAGTCGCGTGGCTTGCTCACCGCCCCGCGAGCTTCCCCCGCCGCTGCTGCCACCGCCCTGGAAGACCGACTGGCCGCCGCCGCCGCCACCGCTACCGCCACCGCCGGAGGTCTGCTGAAGATCGATCTGCGGGGCTTCTTGTCCCATGTCCTCTACGCGGAACAAGATGTCCGAGGCGTCATAGACGACGAGTTCGAGCTTGCGGCCAAAGTGCGCTCTCGTCGAGATCGTAATCCTGTTCGAATGCGCCCGATAGCCAATCTCGCTGCTGTCCGATAGCTGCTCGATCGTCTCGTTGAGAATCTCGGCCACCGTAATGTCGGTGAGCTGAAGATTGACCAACGTGTCCCGGTCGACGCTTTCGTCGCTCAGCACGTTCCAACGGGGAATGATGTTGATACGCTCATCGCCCTCCGCCCTGAGCCAGGCAATCACTTCCTCGAAGGGCGTGTCCACCCAATCGATTTTTTCCACATGCTTGTTGAGTAGCGCAATGGCCGAAGCCCGGACTCGCTTCTCCCCCGACTTGGACTGCGCGACGGCGGTCTGCCCCGCCAGGCTGGCTACACATCCGACAGCCACCGCCAAAGCCGTTACACCGGTGCGTCTGAACATTCGTCGTCTCCGTTTGCTGGGGTCTGTGGGAAGCACACATGACGTCGAGGCCGGACCCAACCTCCGGCTTCGGTAGCCCGGGGAGAGATACCGCCCACTCTGCGCAGTGTAGGCACGGCAAGAACCGATAACAAGCGTCGGCCTCTCTTTTTCAATAATATCCAAGCGTGAACCCAACCCTCCCGGCCCGACCTCAAGCTAACGCCCATGCCAAGTCCTCACGGACGAAACATTCCCGTCGGCCTGTGCGTTCTTGGCCAACTAATACAACCGCTACTTCAACAAAGCCAAGACCGCTCGCGACACCTGCCGAGCCTCGGCAAGGTTGGAGCGGAACGCCGTTACGAGGTCGTACAGGACGTCGTCCAGGATTTCGGCGCACGCAAGGTATGTCTGCGGACCGTCATGCCAGGCGACAACCGCCAGGCGTTCGTTGGCTGCGGTGACTATGTTACCCTCTACCACGGCGCCAAGACGGTCGGAGGCGAGCGCGGCCGTTCGTCCGACCGTGAACAGGGATAGCTCTCCGTTGGGGCGGTCTGAATAGTAGAGTGCGTGCGATCCCTTCCGACGGCCGACGCCGCACCGATCCGCGCCAATCAGCCTGTAGCCAGCGTGGCTCAGGTCCGGAACCGCGACCCTCATTCTCAAGTCACGCCCCAGCACGGTCGCGATCGAGCTCGGGGTGCGAGGAAGTGTGGGATCGAAGTGATTCACGCCCCGCTCGCGAACACAGGTCCGATGCTGGTGGCGGACGTCCGCGACGAGTTGAGCCGGAAGATCGGCGACCCTCAGCAGCGGTGCCGTCGCCCACGACCGCCACAGGCCCACGACCAGCAGCAGTGAAGCCACGGCTGCCAGTGGAACGAACACGCGAAGAACCTGTCGAACGCGGCCCGGGCGCATGACGCTCACGCGATCGTCTTCCCGCATCATCGCCTCGATCTTCGCTTTGAGGCGTGGCGGTGCTTTCACATCCCCGTACGCGCGTCGCAGTGAGTCTCGAAGCGTGGACACCTCGGCGACGCGTGCCGCGCAGGCGGGACACATGTTGAGATGTTCAAGAGCGTCGAGATTGTGTTCGACGTCGAGTTCGCCGTCGGAAAAAGCCCCGATGTACTTTCTGAATCGTTTGCAGTCCATCACTCGAACCTCTCGGTGCTCAGCTTACGATCTCTCGCGTACTCGCCAAGCTGCCTCCCGAGCAACCGCCTTGCCCGATACAGCCGGCTCATGACCGTGCCCATTGCACATTCGCAGACCTCGGCGATCTCCCGATACGTGAGCCGCTCGATCGCCCAGAGCAGCAGTACAGTGCGATACTCCGGTGACAACTGGGCCACCGCGAGTTTTACCTCTTCGTCAAAATGCTCCCAGTTGATCTCGTCGACCGACGTCGGCGGCGGTTCGCTGTCCAACTCATCGGCGAAATGATCGAAATCCACATCATCGAGCAGCGTCGGCTCGCGCCGTCGCTTGCCCCTGGCCGTACAAGACGTGTTGTAGAGAATCCGCAGCAGCCAGGGCTTGGCCCCGAATTTCCTGAGCTCGAAGCGGTCGAACGCCGCGAAAGCCCTGGCAAACGTCTCCTGCGCGAGATCCTCGGCCTCCGACTCATTCGACGCCATGGTCAACGCCATTCGGTAGACCGCGTCCAAGTGCGGCAGCGCATGAATCTCAAAGCGTGCCTTCGTGTCACGCTCGGATCGTTGGCGCTTTGTACCTCGCAGCGAATCCACCATCTTCCTCCGTGTCTATAGGAAACCGTTCCAAACTAGGAATTATTCCCCAAGAAATCCCGAAAGAATGCCGGAATCGAAAAAAATCGGACCCTGAGGGCGCTTGAGGGCCGGGAGTGCGTTGGCTAGCGTACTTCGAGAGGCTCGGGGGCTATTGACGGGGCGGCAGGCGTCGGGGCGTCTGGCCGCATACCGCTCGATTCGAGGGTTATCGGGCGGACGACGCGTGCGCGAGCCGGCCAGATTCTCCGTGCCGAATGGAAGCGGAACAGGTTCACGGTCAGCGTTGTGACGCCCTGCTGGAAGAGGCCGAAAGCGATCAGACCCGCCAGCACGATCCGCGACCAGTGGATATCAACGTAGCCCGCCGCCAGCCAGCTCCAGCATCCCGGCCCGACCAGCCACGCCAACACCGGCGTGACGATCACCCCGACGCCGGCCACGGCGGGAAACGAGTAGCACTTCTCGAGCAGGGTCCAGACAAACGTTGCGGTCCGTTCGCGCGAATCGACCAGCGTGCGAAGGCGCTCGCAAATCACGCCGGCCGACAACAGCGTCAGGCCTACCGTGCCGGCGAACGAGCAGAACAGCAGCCGGTAGATCATGTCTTCCTGGAGTCGACCGGTCACAAGCCACATCTCGACGGGGTGCAGCGCAAGCAGCGTCATGGCCGTCAAGCAAACCATCGCCGACGCGATGAATAGCTTGGCCGGTCGCCACATCAGGGTCATCTCGAGAATCGTGCGGAGGAACCTGATCCCGTCTCGCCCCACATGTAGCTTGGACTCTCCGATACGCTCTTCGTAGGGCATGGGTCGTTCGACGATCGTCAGGTGCTCGTCCATCAACACGCGGGCGCTCATCGCCGGCGTGAAGTGAAGCCCGTCGGGCAGCGGATAGAGCTGCTCCAGTACATCGCGACGAATCACCCGCATCCCGCTGGCCGTGTCGGTGATGACGCGGTTGCTCAGAGCGGAAAGAATCAGGGCGTAGATGCGATTACCGAGGCGGCGAATGCGAGGCATCCGGCTGTCAGGCCCAAGCCGTGATCCGAGCGCGACGGCCGCGTTGTTCTCGAACAAGGCCCGGCATAGCTCGGCGAAAAAGGCAGGCTCGCAGGTGCCGTCCGCGTCCAGAAACCCGACTAGGTTTCCCGTGCCCTCCTCGAACCCCTTCTTGATGGCCGCCCCGTAGCCCCGATTCTTCTTGAAGATGATGACGTGGACGTCGTCGTACTCCTGAGCGATGTCCGCCGTTCGATCGGTCGAACCGTCGCTCACGACGATGATCTCGACCTCGTCGACCGGCGAGCGGCGCACGATCGTGTCCCGTGCGGACAGTGTCCGCTCGATGATCGAGGCGATGCCCTGCTCTTCGTTCAGAGCCGGTATGACGATAGTGAGCTTCATGGCGCGGTTCCCATAACAATGTCGGTGGGGTGGTCCTGCCGCTTGAAATGATTCCCATCGGCCGGGGTACGCTTTTCAACCCGTGGAACGAAATGACCGATGGGACCGATAACGCAGCGATTACACAATCTTCAATAGCACTGATGGGAGACCGGGGTTTGATGGGTCGAGGCGGAGTTGTAACGGATTGCATGGAGGGGTCGGCCTCCGGCGCGCCCAGGGGAAAGACCGTCGCGCCGCCCGAAACGATGAGCCTTGTCCCCGTAATCGCTCGGGCCGGTTCGTCGTGGCTTCGAGTTCTCCTGGCCATCACGCTGGTCGCGACCGTACTCGCGTTGCTACCCGGTCGAACGAGCATCCCGCCGCTCATCGAGTCGGATTACTGTTATATGCTCACAGCGGCCGATCGGCTGTACGACGGGCACGGGCTCACCACGCCGGCGCCCGTCGCGCCGAACCAACCCTGGGAATGGACGACGGATTGGACTTTTCTGACGCGGTGGCCCATGGGGTATCCGCTGCTCGTGTGTACCGTCCGCCTGGTCTTCGGACTGGCGACGCTCGAAGCATGCAGTTGGATCAGCTTATTCGCGTGTGCGACGGCGCTGGTCGGTTGGTTCCTCTGGGTCAAGCGGTGCGTGCCACCTGGTGTCACCGGGTCGCTGCTCGCGGCCGTGGCGGCGGGATGTGCGGTTTCTACCGCGTCGTTGCTCAACCCCTCTACGGATTTGATTCTGGTCGCACTGCTTCCTTTTGTATTGATGGCGGCCGTGCGCGCCGTTGCGGTTGTTCGTGGCGGTGATGAACCGGGCACCCGTCGCCGCGCGATGTGGGCGTTTGCGTTCGCTGGGCTGCTCTGCGGTGGGATGTTTTGGATTCGATACGCGGCCGTGTTCGTCCCGGTCGGTGTCGGTGCGTTTCTTGTTACACAGCGCCTGCGCGGGTCGCGCGTGTCCCCGTGGCACTTGGCGAGCTTCGCCGCCGCGACGGCGGTCCCGATGACCGCCCTGATGCTTATCAACCGGACGATGAGTACGGGAACATCCGTTCAGGCGCAGCTCAACCTCGGCCACAGTGCGACATTCGGTCTCTCGCTGGACCAGCTTCTGACGACCTGGCGAAACTTTACACGGTTCGGCTTCTACGACTACCACGCGCTGAGCCCCATCATCCATCCGAAATGAGATCTCGATACGTCCCCCTCGCCC
>JADFRH010000079.1 GCA_022561415.1 Planctomycetota bacterium | reverse complement strand
TGGCCCCCGCGCTGATTGCCGGAAGCATCCTGGCGATCACCTATCCGCAGCGGCTGGCGATCGGCGCGTCGTGTGTCATTGCGGTTCTGGTCGGCGCGGTTACCGATGCGAGTCTCGTTTTTCTGGTCACGCTGTTCGTGGGCGTGGTCGTCGTCGTCGTCCTTCTCGACGAGATTCGGTCGCGCACGAAATTGATTTCGTCGGGGCTGATTACCTCCGCCGCGGTTGTGGCCGCTTCGATGGCCGGCGGCTTTGCGGAAGGGCATTCCGTGCCGTTCGTGGTGACTCACGGATTGTACGCCGGGCTCAGCGCGATGTTGGCGTCGTTCGTCGTGTCCGGCGTGCTGCCGCTGATCGAGCGGCTCTTTCGTGTGGCGACGTCGCTCACGCTGCTGGAATGGCGTGATCCGACCCGGCCCCTGCTTCAACGGCTCGCCCGTGAGGCGCCCGGCACCTACAATCACAGCTTGGCTTTGGGCACGTTGGCGGAGGCCGGGTGTGAAGCGATCGGGGCCAACGGTCTGCTGGCGCAGGTCGGCGCGCTCTATCACGACATCGGCAAGATTCCCAAGGCCGACTATTTCGCCGAGAACCAAGAGGGAAAGCCCAGCCGCCATGACAATCTCGCGCCCACGATGAGCCTTCTCATTATCGTCGGGCATGTCAAGGACGGAATCGAGATGGCCAAGGAATACCGCGTGCCGCGCGTGCTGCATCAATTCATCGAGGAGCATCACGGCACGACCGTAGTGCGCTATTTTCACCACGTCGCCAGTGAGAAACAGCCGTCGGTGGCCAGCGGAAAGCATGACCGGGAGGTGCGCGAATCGGAGTATCGTTACGGCGGTCCCAAGCCGCGTACCCGCGAGTCGGCGGTCTTGATGCTCTGCGACAGCGTCGAGGGCGCCGTGCGGGCACTGCCCGAGCGCACCCCCAATCGAATCGAAGCCATGGTCGACGCCATCGTCTCCGATCGCTTGGGAGACGGTCAGTTCGACGATTGTGACATCACCCTCAAAGAGATTCGGCGCGTCAGCGAGTCTTTGACCAAGACGCTCAGCGGCATCTACCATGGTCGGGTTGCCTACCCGAAATCACGCAAAGCGGACACAGAGGAGTTGACCGAGCGGGTGAGGAAGGAATCGAAATCGCCCGACCGCACGAGCGCCCGCGCCGGGTAACCGGCGATTCGAAACGATGAGTTGATGGACGACGATCCGGCGTACGACATATCTGTTTCCCTGGAAGCGCCAAGCCCGGCCGAGACTGAAGCCTGTGTGGCCGGCGCCGTAGAGGCCACGCTCGCCCGCTACCGCCCGCGCACCGCCCGTGTCAGCGTCGCGGTTGTCGACGACGCCGCCATCCGACAACTCAATGAGCGGCATCTGGACCATGATGAGCCGACCGACGTTCTGGCGTTCGATTTGAGAGGTGAGACGCCACAGCCCGCCGGCAGTCCGTCGCAGGTCTTGGTCGACGGGGACATTGTGGTGTCGGTGGAAACCGCTCGGCGCGAGGCGGATCGGCGCGGTCACGACGTACACGCCGAGCTGGCGCTGTATGCGGTTCACGGAACCTTGCACCTGCTCGGTCACGACGATGCAGATGCCGAACGGGCCGCGAGCATGCATGAGATTGAGGATGAGATTCTGACCGCTCTGGGATATGGAGCGATCTATGAGGCGCCACAATGAGAGGTGGCGTGGCGCAAGTTCGGCTCGGATGAAGCGATAGTCTTTGTTGACGTGCCGATTGTGCCGAGGGATATCCGGTGATGCATCGTGTGCCGCACGGAACTGGGATCAATCGGATTGATCCCGGGTGCGGTGGGATTCGAATGGTTTGTTGTGAGTCGAGTTCATGACTGATTGGGTAACTTGGGTCGGTGCGTTCGATGTGGCCGTGCTGACGTTGTTTGCGACGCTCAACCTGGCGCTGCGTCTGCCGTCTCATGTCCGCATCGCGGAACAGTTCGACAAGGTCGGTCGACGTGACGCGTTCGAGGCCTTCGTCACCGCCAGACCTCGCTACCTTCTGGCGACTGCGGTGATTCGGTCCGTCGCCACGCTTGCGATGTTGCTCTTGGCGTTGTTTTCCTGGCGCGCCGGGTCGGCGGATCCCGGTTCGATCAGTTTGGCCGTCACGTGTGGTGTGACGTTGGTGCTCGTTCTGGTGTTCGGTGTGGCGATTCCCAATGCCTGGGCCAAGTACGCCGGGGATGCCCTGATCGTACGCACGCTGCCGCTTCTTTCGTCCATCCGAGTTCTGTGTCTTCCGCTTATCGCGTTCCTGGAGATCTTCGACCCGCTGGTTCGTCGGCTTGCGGGGGTGCCGGTTCGTGACGCCAAGTCCCACGCGGACGAACTCGAACGGCAGATCCTCGACGCCGTCCGTGAGGGGGAAAAACACGGCGCGGTGGACGAAGAGGAAAAGGAGATGATCGAGTCGGTGATCGAGCTGACCGACACCCACGTCGAGGAGATCATGACGCCGCGGACCGACGTCGTGGGAATACCGATCGACGCCGACTACGAGGCGGTGTTGGCCACGATTCGGAAAAAGGGCCACTCGCGCATTCCCGTGTACGAGGACACGATCGACACGATTCTCGGCGTTCTCTACGCCAAAGACCTGCTGCAACGCAAGAGCGACGAGCCATTTTCGCTCTCTTCGAGCATGCGTAAGGCGCTGTTCATTCCGGAGCGCAAGATGGTGCGCGAGCTTCTTCGTGAGTTTCAATCGCAGAAGGTGCATATCGCCATCGTGCTGGATGAATACGGCGGAACCGCCGGGTTGGTGACGATCGAGGATATCCTCGAGGAATTGGTGGGCGAGATTCATGACGAGTACGACGAGACGACGGCGGTCGAGCTTGTCAGAATCGATGAGCGAACCGTCGAAGTCGATGCGCGAATGCGCGTTGACGAGCTGAACGACGAACTCGACGTCGCGCTTCCCGAGGACGAGGACTACGAAACCATCGGCGGTTTCGTGTGCAGCCGCATGGGCAAGATTCCCAAAGTGGGCGAGCAGATCGAGCACAACGGCATGGTCATCCGTGTGATCGACGCCGAGCCGCGACGCGTGATCCGGGTGCGCCTCGAGATGTCGATTCCCTCCGAAACGGACGAGGCGCCGGCATAGGCCCTGCGCCTACGTTCGGCCGTGCGTTCGGATCGCCACTTGCACTTTCCGGTTTTCCCGCCTGAAATGTCCCGCACTTCGTGGGCCGCGCGCGGTAAGTGCGGCCGGTGTAATGGAAAGGCGAGAGGTTTGGACGCGGAAGCACTTGCGATCATGGACGGCGCCCCCAGCTCCGGGATCCTCTTCGGGCTGATTCTGGTCGCGGCGATCATCGGTGGTTACACCGCCCACCTGTTCCACGTGCCGCGCGTGGTGGGCTTCCTGCTTGGCGGGGTCGTTCTGCGATTCCTACTTTCCCTCCTGTTCGACGACGACGGCAGTCCGCCGGTGAACGAGGCACTCGCCGCCGCCGCCGCCCCGCTTCAGCCGATCAAGAACCTCGCGTTGGGGCTGATACTCTTCACGATCGGCGGTGCGTTCGAGCGTACCAAGCTACGCTCGGTCGGCCCGCGCGTGCTCAGAATCTCCGCGCTGGAGATGGGTTTCACGCTGATTCTGGTTCTTGTCGCGTGCGCGGCGGCGCTGTGGCTGACGCAGTCGAATGTTCCGCCCGGTCAAACCGCAGTTTTGGCCTTGTTGCTGGCGACGGCGGGTCTGGCGACGGCGCCGGCGGCGACGCTCTTCGTCCTGCAGGAATACCAGGCCAAGGGGCCCGTGACCGACACGATCCTGGGGCTGACGGCCGTCAACAACATCGTCTGCATCGTTGCCTTTCAGGCGGTGTTTCTGATTCTAGCATCGCTGGGAATCATCAGCACCTCGGGCGCGATCGCCGGGCATCTCGGCGTCGCCCTGATGGTTGCGATCCTCGGGAGTGTGGTGCTCGGCGGGGTGGTGGGCACAATCATCAGCGTTCTTCACGCGAAGGTCTCATTGGCCGAGACGTTGTTGGTCTTTTTTGCCTTGTTCATTCTGCTCGGCGCGAGCGAGGGATGGTTCTGGCAGCGATACGGTGCGTCCTACAGTTTTCTGCTCACCGCCCTGGTGGCCGGCGCCGTGTTTACCAACATAGCGCTGGACTCACAGAAGCTCGACGCAGCGCTCAGGACGTTCGGCGCCCCGATCTTCGCCGGCTTCTTCGCCATGGCCGGGTTTGATCTGCACCTCGAGCACCTGGCCCACATGGGTTGGTTGGGTGTCGCGTACGTCCTCGCCCGTCTCGCCGGCAAGTGGCTTGGCTGCAAGTACGGCGTTCGATGGGCCAAGGCCCCCCAGCGCGTTGACGGGAGGCTTGGCGGTGCCATGCTGTGCCAGGCCGCCGTCGTGATCGGGCTGGCGTCCTTCGTCGAAAAAAACTGGAGCAGTGAGCTGGCCGGGCAGTTCGCCACGATCATTCTGGGCAGCGTGGTCGTCTTCGAGCTGATCGGACCCCTGCTCGTGAAGCGATGCGCCGTTCAATCCGGCGAGGTGAAGGCCATCACACTGCTCGGTCGCGTCGAGGGGCGAACCGAAGGAACGTCCATCGTACGTCTGACGCTTCGATCGCTCGCCCGGCTGTTCGGCCTCGGCCGTGCGCCTCCCAGCGGTGCCCCGGAAGATCTTCGCGTCGAGTCGATCATGCGGACCAACGTTCAGTTGATCCGCGCGTCTGAGACGTTCGACGAGGTGCTCCCTCACATCGAACACTCGACCTACAGCCATTTTCCCGTCGTCTATGACAACGGCGATTTCGCCGGCATGATTCACTTCAGCGACGTCCGCGATGTCATCTACGACCCGGGCATCAGCGCGCTGGTGACGGCCGTCGATCTTGCCGACCCCGACTCACGACCGGTGCCGATGGATATGCCCCTGCCCGATCTGCTCGACCTGTTCACCGACCAGAACGTGGCCGTCCTGCCCGGGGTCGAGCGTGGCGATTCCCACCGAATCACCGGCATCGTCGAGCAGCGTGATCTACTGCGGGCGATGCATACGACCCAGGGGAAACCCTGAGCCCACGCCCTCCGAGGATTTCGAGCCAAAACCGCCACGGCTGCCATACTGGCAGAGCGGGCGGCCGGTACGGCTAAATTGACAGAGCGCCAGTGCGTAGACGCGACTCCGCGAAACCGTCGGCCGACCGTAACTCCTTGTGCCTACGGGTTTTACGAAAGACCGGCTCGGCGGCGTGAATCCGGAGGGTCTGGCACCGTGCGTGCCCTACGTACGTTGCGGGAGGTTCCGCGCGATCGCCCCGCCGGGCGGCGGCGATCGTCGGGTTGATGAAGGCTCGAACGGCGATAGCCTGAATCCGGTTTACTCGAACTCGAACAAAGGAGTTTTTAAGACATGGCAAAGCTCAACATCAGGCCCCTGGGCGACAAGGTGATCGTGAAGAGGGTCGACGCGGAAGAGGTGACGGCCGGCGGGATCGTGCTCCCCGATTCGGCGAAGGAGAAGCCCAAGCGCGGCATCATCCTGGCGATCGGCAACGGGCGACTGCTCGATGACGGCACGCGTAGCCAAATGCAAGTGAAGAAGAACGACGAGGTGATCTTCACCAGCTACGCCGGCACCGAAATCAAGGTCGACGGCGACGAGTACATGATCATGGACGAGTCGGACATCCTCGGGGTCGTGGGTTAACCAAAAATGTCGAATGTCGAATAGCGAATGGCGAGTAACGAAAATCGATTCGGTACACACCTTCCATTCGCAATTCTGAATTCGCTATTCTAAATCTTTTGTACGGAGACAGCACCAATGGCAGCTAAGCAGATTGCATATCAGATGGAGGCCCGCGAGGCCATTCGTAGAGGGGTCAAGCAACTGGCACGGGCCGTCAAGGCCACGCTCGGTCCCTGCGGCCGGAACGTCGTGATCGAGAAATCCTTCGGCGCCCCGACCGTCACCAAAGACGGCGTCACTGTCGCCAAGGAGATCGAACTCGAAGACCCTTACGAGAACATGGGCGCCCAGATGGTCAAGGAGGTCGCCTCCAAGACGTCGAGCGTCGCCGGCGACGGCACGACGACCGCGACCATCTACGCCGAGGCGATTTACGACGAGGGTCTCAAGAACATCGCGGCCGGCGCTGAGTCGATGGAGCTCAAGCGCGGTATCGAGATGGCCGTCGTGGCGGTCACCGAGCGGCTAGAGAAAATGAGCACGTCCGTCAAGGACAACGCCCAGATCGCTCAGGTCGGCACCTGTGCGGCCAACCAGAACGCCGAGATCGGCAAGCACATCGCCCACGCGATGGACAAGGTCGGCAAAGACGGCGTCATCACGGTCGAGGAGGGCAAGACCCTCGACACTACCGTCGACCTGGTCGAGGGCATGCAGTTCGACAAGGGCTACCTCTCGCCGCATTTCATCAACAACTTCGAGAGCCTCTCGTGTGAGCTCGAAAAGCCGCTCGTGCTCATTCACGAGAAGAAGATCAGCACCGTCAAGGACATCATCCCCCTTCTCGAGAAGGTGTCGCAGGCGGGCAAGCCGCTGCTGATCATCGCCGAGGACGTCGAGGGCGAGGCCCTGGCGACCCTGGTGGTCAACAAGCTCCGCGGCACGCTGCAGGTCTGCACCGTCAAGGCGCCGGGCTTCGGCGATCGACGCAAGGCCATGCTCGAAGACATCGCCACCCTCACCGGCGGCAGGGCGGTCTTTGAGGACTTGGGCACCAAGCTCGAGAACATCACTATCGCCGATCTGGGTACGGCCAAGAAGATCTCCATCGACAAGGACAACACCACCATCATCGAGGGTGGCGGCGCGACCAAGGATATCCAGGGTCGTATCAGTCAGATCCGCAACGAGATCGAGAACACCACCAGCGACTACGATCGCGAGAAGCTCGAGGAGCGCCTGGCCAAGCTGTCCGGCGGCGTGGCCCAGATCAACGTCGGCGCCGCCACCGAAACGGAGCTCAAAGAAACCAAAGCTCGCGTCGAGGACGCGCTGCACGCCACCCGGGCGGCCATCGAAGAAGGCATTGTTCCGGGCGGGGGCGTGGCGCTCCTGCGAGCCGGCGTGGTGCTCGACAAACTCAAGCTGGGCGGCGATGAGCAAGTTGGCGTGCGGATCGTGCGCGAAGCATTGACGGCCCCGATCCGGCAGATTGCTCAAAACGCGGGCGTGGAGAGCACGGTCGTTTTGCACAAGGTGTCGAAGCTGACGGGTTCGTTCGGTTACAACGCCGACTCGGGCGAATACACCGACCTCGTAGCGGACGGCGTGATCGACCCGACGAAGGTCACGCGCACCGCTTTGCAAAACGCCGCCAGCGTGGCCCGCGTGCTGCTCAGCACCGATTGCCTCATCACCGAGAAGCCTAAGGAAAAAAATGGGAACGGCGCCGCCGGCATGGGTGACGATGGCATGGCAGACATGGACATGATGTAAATCAAGACGCAATACCGAACTAGATACAGGAAAGGGATCTCTCGATGGCTACTGCAACCGCAACCAAAGTGAAAATCAAGCCCCTCGACGATCGACTCGTCGTACAGCCGGACGATCCGGAAGAAGTAACCAGCGGCGGCATCGTGCTGCCGGACAGCGCCCGCGAGAAGCCGCAGCGCGGCAAAGTCATCGCCACCGGCCCCGGCAAACTGCTCGACAGCGGCAAGCGCGGCAAGATGTCCGTCAAGAAAGGGGACGTCGTCTTTTACGGAAAGTACAGCGGCACCGAGGTCGAGGTCAACGATCAGACCTATGTGCTCGTGCGGGAGAACGACATTCTCGCGATCGTCGATTGAGGATTGCGAAGAACCAGCGCGCGGCACTCATGCTGCTCGCGGCCACGCCGCCCGACTTCGGGCGTGGGCAGCGGCTAAATTCGAATGAACCACAGGAGTATTGATCAATGTCAAAACAAGTGATGCACGGCGGCAACGCCCGGCAAAACATGCTCGAAGGCGTGAGCAAGCTCGCCGCGGTCGTGCGCGTGACCTTCGGTCCGACGGGCAAGAACGTGATCTTGCAGAAGTCATTCGGCTCGCCCCGCGTGACCAAGGACGGCGTGACGGTCAGCAAGGAAATCGAGCTGCCCCAGCCGTTTGAAAACATGGGCGCCAAGATGGTCAATGAAGTCGCCAGCAAGACCAACGACGTGGCCGGCGACGGCACGACCACGGCGGTGATCCTTGCGGAGGCCATCTGCCAGGAAGGCCTGAGAAACGTGACCGCGGGCGCCAATCCGATGGCCCTCAAGCGCGGCATCGATCTGGCCGTCAGCGCTGCCGTCGAGGGCATCAAGCGCATGTCCAGGAAGGTCAAGGGCAGGGACGACATCGCCAAAATCGGAACCATCAGCGCCAATGGTAACGCCGAAGTCGGCGAGCTCCTGGCGGACGCCCTCGAGGAGGTCGGCACGGAAGGCGTCATCGAAGTGGAAGAAGGCAAGAGCCTGCAGACGGAAAAAGAAGTGGTCGAAGGAATGCAGTTCGACAAGGGCTTCCTGTCGCCCTACTTCATCACGGACCCCGGCTCGATGGAGTGCGTGCTCGAGAATCCGTACATCCTGATCCATGAAAAGAAAATCTCGAACTTGATGGAGTTCGTGCCGCTGCTCGAGAAGATCGCCACCACGGGCAAGTCCTTCGTCATCATCGCCGAGGACGTGGAAGGCGAGGCGCTGGCGGCTCTGGTGGTGAATCGGCTTCGCGGAGCCTTGCAGTGCGCCGCGGTGAAGGCGCCGGGCTTCGGCGATCGCCGCAAGGCCATGCTCGGCGACATCGCCGTCTTGACGAAAGGCAAGATGATCAGCGACGACCTGGGCATCAAGCTCGAGAACGTTGATTTGAGCAACCTCGGCCGGGCCAAGAAGATCGTGATCGACAAGGACGCGACCACAATTATCGAAGGCGCCGGTGGCA
>JADFRH010000078.1 GCA_022561415.1 Planctomycetota bacterium | reverse complement strand
CTGCCGCCGCAGCGGACCTATGTCGAGACGATTCGCAAGGCCAAGCAGATCGCGCGGACCGTCGCACGAGGTCTCAACATCAGCGGACCGTTCAACATTCAGTTTCTCGCCAAGAACAACCGGCTCATGGTGATCGAGTGCAACGTGCGCTCGTCGCGATCGTTCCCGTTCGCCTCCAAGGTGCTCAAGGTCAACCTGGTCGAGCTGGCGACGCGCGCGATCGTGGGCGAGCCGGTGCGCAGGCTCAACGCCTCTTCGCTCGAACTGGATTACGTCGGCGTCAAGGCGCCGCAGTTCTCGTTCGGCCGGCTCGAGGGCGCCGACCCGGTGCTCGGCGTGGAGATGGCCAGCACGGGCGAGGTCGGCTGCCTCGGCGTAGACCTGGAGGACGCTTTGCTGCGGGCCATGATCTCGGTGGGCTTTCGCGTGCCGATTCGCGGGGCGTTGTTGAGCACCGGTCCCATCGAACAAAAGGCGAAGTTCCTCGCCGACGTTCGCCGGCTCGCCAAGCTAGGCACGAAGCTATACGCCACCGGCGGCACGGCCGACTTTCTCCAAGAGGCGGGCCTTGCGGTCACGCGCGTCGCCTGGCCGCTGGACGCAGGTGAGCCCAATGCCATCGAGATCATTCGCTCCGGGTCGATTGATCTGGTGGTCAACATCCCCAAAGACGCCACCGAGCGCGAGCTGACCAACGACTACCGCATACGCCGGGCGGCCGTCGATCACGGCGTGCCCCTGATCACCAACATCCAACTCGCCCGCCAGTTCGTTCGCGCGGTGCGCACGTACCACGACCGCGTACCCGAGATTCGCAGTTGGCGTGAGTTCGATTCCGACATCTCGCAGTCGCGGTCTGCCGACCGTAAACACGTTGTTCCTCCCACATCGCCCACGGCAGTCGCAGACCGGGCGGTTACACCGAAAGAGCCACCGGTGCGAGTCTGAGGGCGGACCCGCCGGCAGAAGACCGCGGAACTACTCATGCGGAGATTCTCGTTGGGCGCGAGCGAAAATCCACAATGTCGGGCGGTCGAGAATCCGATAAAGGCTCAGCGACCAAACCGATACCTCCCGTAGTTGCTTAGCCCGAAAGGTCGGAAACAATATGGCAGTCAGAGCATTCGCGGTCCGATTCCTGCTGGGTGTCGCCCTGTCGGTCTCGCTTGTGTCTTGTGGCGTGAAGGATGCCGGCCCAACTCCCCAACAAGATGCGGAGGATGTCGACAGCACCGCCACCGATCCGCCTGACGACACGAACTTACCCGATGAGAGTCCCGAAGAGACAACGCCCGAAGTCGATTGCGGAAACGATGTGGGCAACGGTTTCGACATCGTGTCGGGTCCGCAGGTGACCGATCCACCCATCGATAACGACTCGGTGTTTCGGTCGCTAGTGATCGATCCGCGCGACGCGAACGTCGTGTTCTGCGGCAGCGAGCGAAATGGATTTCTCAAAACGATCGACGGCGGCGTCACCTGGACACGCCTCCGTGAAGGCTTGCGCCATTCGGTGAGTCCTCAGAACTACCCCGAGGTCTGGAACGTGGCGTTTTCGCCGGCTGACAGCAATACCGTGATAGCGGCCATGACCGACTCGGCCGGCCCCTTGACCGGCGATGTCCCCAGCGCCATCGCCGGGATATACAAGTCGACGGACGGCGGAGCGAATTGGTTTCGTTCCAACTGCGGGCTCAGCAACGCGAAGCTCGGATACGTCTTGTATTCGCCGACGGATGCCAACATCGTTTTGACCGCGGTGCAAGGCGAGGCGGCTTCTTTCTCACAGGCCGCCGGACAGTTGTTCGATGGTGGCATTTACCGCTCGAGCGACAGCGGAGCCAACTGGTCGCTGACTGTCATGCCGGAGGGGGCCGCTGACAGGAACCGCTACTGGATCATCCGAGCTAGCGGCACGCCCACCACCTATGTGACCTTTGGGTTCAATTTCGAGGACTCATCCCTCAACGCCGGGTTTCTCAGGAGCGCCGATGAGGGGCAGACCTGGACGCCCTTTGCCTCCGAGCTGCGGGGCAAGAGCATCACGCATTTCGACGTCTCGTCGGACGGTAAAGTCATCTACGCGTTGGAGGTGAGTTCATTTACGTTCGATCGCTCGACCGACGGCGGTGACACGTGGGAGCCGCTCTCGAACGTGTCGCCCGGCCCGCAAGGCCCCATCGCGATTTGTCCGGGTGATTCCCAAACGGTCCTGTTCACGTCCTTCGCCGATCTGCGGCTCACGACCGACGGCATGCAAACCGACGCCGTGGTTCAGACCGCCGCCGCCCAGTTCGAATGGATCGCGTTCGCTCCGTCCGACCCCGGCATCGTCTACACGGCCACCCAGGGTTACGACATCTACAAGAGCACGGACAAGGGCGCGACGTTCACGCTAATGGCCAATCTCCGCGCCGTGATCAACGCAAGCCCATAAGGCGCCTCTCCCCAGATCGGGCGCCCTAGCAGGTGACCGTCACCGGTTTCCGCAGTACACTGTTGACGGCCACGATGGAGCGCGCGTAGATGCGGCAAGCCCCTACCCTCATCGGTGCCATCGAATTCTTTGGAGCCGGCACATGACAAGCCCATTTCTCCGAGTGAGCACGATAGCAATCTTGCTTGCCTTTGTTGGTTGTTCAAGTCCCGGGCGACACACGGCTGGTCACGGCAAGGTCTCGACGGACGGGCCTGAGATCGGTAGCGTTCGTGCGGAGGATGGGGTTCGCATTGCGTATAGCTCTGAGGGCCACGGCGAACCGGCCATTGTTTTCATCCATGGATGGACCTGTGATCGCACTCATTGGCGCTTCCAGGTTCCGGAGTTTCGCAAGTCGCATCGCGTTATTGCCATCGACCTTCCCGGACACGGCGCCTCGGGGGCGGACCGGAATGCGTGGTCGATCGACGGGCTCGGTTCCGATGTTGCGGCCGTTGTTCGCGGTTTGAAGCTTGACCAAGTCGTCCTCGTCGGTCATTCCATGGGCGGTCCCGTAGCGCTTGCGGCTGCGCCCAGGCTACGGGGTATCCTTCGGGGCATTGTGGCCGTGGATTCCGTCCACAATGTGGAGTTTACCATGCCCGCCGAGACGTCCGATCGATTCGTCAAGAGATTTGAACACGATTTCGAGGGGGCATGGAAGCGCTTCATGAGCGGGTTCTTCGCCGATCCCGGCAGCGAGATACTCAAGTCGATCTTGGAAAAGGCCGGCGGGGTGGATCGCAGAGCGGCAATAGAGCTGTTGGCCGATTACAACAGATTCGACTGGAAGTCGGCGCTGGCGGCCGCGGGTGTCCCCGTTCGTGCGATAAACGCGGCCAAGCCGTTTCGAACCGAGGTCAAGATCAACCGCAAGTACGGTGATTTCGATGCGGTGCTTATCTCGGATGTTGGGCACTTTCTCATGCTAGAGAAACCCGTCGATTTCAATCGTCACCTGCGGATGATGATTGAACAACTACGGGAGAACCAAGGAACTAGGTGACTATCCCCTGTTACCCCTATTGCCATTACTTAATTACCATGACCATGCCGTGTTAGCCGTGGGCTCCGTTGAATCGCGGCGTTGTGCGGCGGAGGATGCAACCTTGCCGAAGGTCTCAGTTCAATTCGAACTTGCCCCCTTTGCAGCTCTGGATCAGCTCGCATTGATTGCGAGTCAGAACTACAACCTCGGAGGCGCGGGCGACTGGTTTGGCGAGTTTCGCGGTGGTCTTTATGGCTTCTACGCCCGATTGTATGGAGTTCAGCAGCACTACTTCGATGTTCACGCATGGCTGCCGCGCGTTCGGGTTCCGACCGAAACCGAGTACCACTTGGCATCTATCCTGTTCCAAATGGACTCAGCGTTGGAGTGCCTTACGTTTGCGCTAAACGCGCTTGGTTGGGTAGTGCTTCCAACCGGCTTCCGAGACGTAACGGATACCAAGGAACTGAAGCGCATTGGTCCCTTTGATATCCTTGGCGCCCCGTCAAAGACCCGACCCCTAGCGCCTTTGCAAGGCTACAGCCAGATCTTCCCAACGATCCAGGGAGTATGGCAGAGCGAATCGCAGTTGATCGCTCGAGTCCGTGAGCTTCACGACGTTTCCAAACACCGGCAGACAATTTTCGTGGGTGGCATGGCACGAATGGATCCGCCGGATGGTTTCTACGAGGCGCTGGGACTTCGAAAAGATGCGGCGAGTCGTGCCTCATTCTGGCCCATGGCGGAGATCATTCTCTGCAATGACCCCAAGTTGCCCGCAGCTAGCCGCACTCGCCACGCCGTACCCGATCAAGAATTGCTGGAGGACCTGGTGCCGTCATTCGCGGCATTGATAAGAACCAGCGGAGCAACCGCCTTAGAAGATGCGCAGGCGAATATCCCACTCAAGGATACGAGGTTGCGCGGTTAACGAATGGGGAAACAGGAGACTGTCAACGGTATGTTGACACGTGGGTGCAGTTCGGAAAGGCGTCATGGATAGGATCAACATCGCTCAGAAGCTCGCCGCTTTCGGTGAATACTGGAACCCGAAGGTCATTGGCCAGGTCAACGATTGCCACGTTAAGCTCGCCAAGCTCAAGGGCGAGTTCATGTGGCACACCCACGACGACGAGGACGAAATGTTCCTGGTGATCAAGGGGCGGCTAACCATGCGGTTTCGCGACAGGACCGTCGAGGTCGGCGAGGGCGAGATTATCATCGTCCCGCGCGGCGTCGAGCACCTTCCCGTCGCGGAAGAGGAAACGCATGTGATGCTCTTCGAGCCGAAGTCCACCGTGAACACCGGCAACATCCGCAACGAACGCACCGTCGACGCCCCGGAGCACCTGTGAGCGGATCGACTGCGGAGCGAGCCGCCGCTCCACATAGGTAGACTGGCGGTCATCCCGACTCCCTCTGTCCTACGCCCGACAAGATACGACCGGAACCCGGCCCGGCGGTCGTCAAGACTCAGACGTCGAAACCGCCCCGGAATTCCATGAAAAGCCCGTGAACCGGCTCGCTTGCTGCGACGCATGACCCGCTGGAACGCGGCGGTTTGGGATCACCGAGCCGTTCGTTCGAGCGGGCTTGACAGCCGGTGGCGGGCTGTTACTTTTCCCGCTTACTTGTCCCGGTGGTGGGGCACGCTTTGGCCGGGACGATCAGATTCATCGGGAATTTCACAGGGATACACGCAGGGCGGCTGACATGATTCGGGTCACCAATCTAACCAAACGTTTCGGGCCGGTCTTGGCCGTGGACAACATTTCGTTCCACGTCGAGCGGGGCGGGGTCGTGGGGTTCCTCGGTCCCAACGGGGCCGGCAAGAGCACGACGATCCGCATTCTGACCTGCTTTCAGCCGGCGACCGGCGGCTCGGCGAGCGTGGCCGGCTTCGACGTGTTCAAGAACTCGATGGACGTGCGTCGCCGCGTCGGCTATCTGCCGGAATCCACGCCGCTCTATCCAGAAATGCGGGTCCGCGAATACCTGCACTTTCGCGGCAAGCTCCGCGGTCTCTCCTATCCGGATCGGGTGAATGCCATCCGCCGGGTGGCCGATCGCTGCTGGCTGGGTGACTTCATCGACCGACCCATCGGCCAGCTTTCCAAGGGAATGAAGCAGCGCGTCGGGCTCGCGGACGCGATTCTGCACGACCCGGACGTGCTCATTCTGGACGAGCCCACCATCGGGCTCGACCCGACCCAGATTCGCGAGACACGCAGTCTCATCAAGGAACTCGGCGAGCGGCACACGGTGCTGCTCAGCTCGCACATTCTGCACGAGGTCGAACAGATCTGCGACCGAACGATCATCATCGCCGGCGGCAAGATCGTCGCCAGCGGCTCGCCGGCGGAGCTTCGCGACCAGATCAGCGCCAAGGCACGCGTGATCGCCGAGATGCGCGGCCCGGCGGACGCGATCGAGGAGAGTGCCAAGGCATTGGCCGGTATCGAAAGGGTTACGGCGACGGCGTCGAACGGTTGGGTGCGCCTGGCCATCGAGCCCAAGCCCAAGGAGGACGTCCGCGGGGCGCTGTACAAGATGTCCACGGCCAAGGGCTGGCCGCTCCGCGAGCTTCGACTCGAAGGGGCAACCCTGGAAGACTTCTTCATCCAGGTAACCGCCCGGCAGCGTGACCGTTCGACCGCCGCGACGCCCTAACCGGTGGCCGCGGGGCATGGCCAAGTCCCGCCGCGCCGGGACCGCCATGGATTTCGGCGTAGAATTACGAGTTTTGCTCCGTCGAGAATCCTTTCTCGACGGATGAGTAAGACAACGGAGACAGCAATGCGAAACATCATGGTCTTGGCACAGCGTGAGCTGGGAGCGTATTTCCTCTCCCCCATTGCCTACGCGGTCGCGGCCGTCTTTCTGTTCTCGACGGGGCTGGCGTTCGGTCTCGGCGTATTCGTCAACGGTGGCGAGTCGTCGCTCCGCAACCTGTTCGAGTTCTGGATCGTGTTGATTCTCTTGTTTGTGGTGCCGATGCTCACCATGCGGTTACTCAGCGAGGAGTTTCGCGCCGGCACGATCGAAACGCTCATGACCGTACCGGTCACCGAGACCGAGGTGGTTCTGGGCAAGTTCTTCGGCGCGTTCGGCTTCTTTTTGGTCCTGGCCGCCACGCTCTTGGTCTACCCGCTTCTGCTCAGCTTCTTCGGCCCGGTCGACGGTTGGCTGCTCGTTTGTAACTACATCGGGCTGTTTCTGCTGGCGGCGATGTACGTCTCGATCGGGCTGTTCTTCAGCGCCTGCACGAAGCACCAGATCATCGCCGTGCTGCTGGCGTTCGCCCTGCTAGCGCTTATGACGTTCGCCTCGCACGGGCTGGCCCAACAGGTCGAGGGCTGGCCGCGAGCGGTGCTGCAACACCTGTCGGTCCGCACGCACTTCTTCGACTTCGTCCGCGGCATGGTGGACGTAAACCACGTCGCCTTTTTCCTCTCGACGACGGGTCTGTTTCTGTTCTTGACGGTCAAGCGGTTGGAGATGCGACGATGGCAGTAGGAACCGGCTCCGACACACACGTATCCCAGGCCTCGGGCGCCCGGCGACTCTTCGTGGGCACCAACGTCATGGTGGCTGTTATCCTTGCCGTGGCCGTGGTGGTCGTCGCCCAGGTGATCGCCTACTCCATACCGCAGCGATGGGACATGACCTCCTCCGGCGTCAACAGCCTCAGCGAGGGCACGGAGAACCTGCTACGCGGTCTCGACGCCAACGTCCGTATCACGTCTCTCTATTTTGAGACCGATCGCGAGGACGAGGATCAGCCGCGCTATCGCCGCAGCGTTCAAGACCTGATCGACCTGTACGAGGCGACGAACCGTTCCAAGATTGCGGCCGAGTGGGTCAACCCGCTCAAGGACCGTGAGAAGCTCGTTGCGTTGCTTGACCGCCTCGCGGAAAAGACGGTCTTCAAGGAGGAACTCGGCGCCTACCGCGAGCGCGTGGACAAGTACACGAATGAGTTGGACGGACAATTGCGGGCACTGATCCAGTCCGAGTTGAGTCAGATCGCCGACGCCGACGCCGGGGCCGGGGGGCAGATGAGCGGGGGTGCGACTCAGGCCGCCCTGGCGCCCGTCGAACAGCTCATGTCGCGCCTGAGCGGTACGCTCGAATCGACGCGGGAGCAGATCGACGGTTTCAGTCTGTCCGACCAGCCGCAGTACTCGGCCGCCAAGATGACGCTGTCGAGTCTCTACCGGCAAGTCAGCAAGGCGCTCAAGGACGTAAATCAGTTCGGCACCGAGCAGCTTCAGCGCAATCCCGATCTGTCCCCGGCCGAGTCGCAGTTCCTCAAGAGCGCCGGCAATCGGTATGCCGATTTGGTGGCTGCCCTCGAGGGGGAGATCACAAAGCTCAACGAACTCGAACCGCTGAAATTTGACGACCTCGTGTCTCAGTTGCAGCCGACGGCCAATCCCATTCTCGTCGAGACCGACGACGATGCCCGCGTCGTGGACTTCAGCTCGACCTGGCCCTCCGTTCAACAGGGCGCGGGCGCCGGGTTCAAGAGTCGGGCGTTCAAGGGTGAGGAGAAACTGACCTCCGCGATTCTTCGAGCGACGCATAAAGAGCAAACGGCCGTTGTCTTCGCACGCTACGGAGGCCCGCCGCCGTTCATGGGCGGATTCATGCCGGGTCAGCCGCCGGCGCCCTATTCGGCCATGAAGCAACAGCTCGAGGACACGAACTTCATCGTCCGGGATTGGGATCTCAAAACGGGCGAGACGCCACCGGTAATCGACCCGGCTCCGACGCGCACCATCTATGTTGTCATGAAGCCCACGGCGCCGAAGCGCGGGGCGATGGGCCGACCGAGTCTCGAGGCGCCGTTTGGTCCCAATCATCGCGAGGCCGTCCTCAAGGCGGTGGGTGAGTCGGGGCGGGCGCTGTTCGTGGCCGGCTGGTATCCCGGCCCGTTCGGTCCGATTCCCTCGACCTATGAATACAACGACTACCTCAGCGGAGATTGGGGGATCAAGGTTGATACGTCTGCGCTTCTGTTGCAGGCCGTGAGCATCGCGCCGGGAAAGTACGCGGCGTCAAGAAACTTCTACATGATCGGGAATGTCGAGGTTTCGGATCACGACATCGTGTCGGGAGCGGCTTCGCGACAGGTCACGCTGCCCTGGTCCACGCCGCTCGATCTGACGGGTGAGACGCCCGAAGGCGTGGCGATCGAAACCGTCATGAATCTGCCGGCACGTGACGGATTGTGGGGCGTCAAGGACATTCAGAAGTATCAGCAGCAGCTCACGACGCGTGAGTATCTGACCAAAGTCGATGGCGATCTGGAAGGACCGTTCACGCTCGCGGTGGCCGCCACCAAGGATGGGCGGCGCCCCTTAATTATCGATGCCGATGAGCGGGCCCGTGGCTTAACCCGGATGGCTGGATTCAACACAGAGCCCGGACTCACCGATATCGGCAGCGGCAGTGACTTCGCAGACAGTATTCATGAGTGGACGATGATGGATGACACCCGGCTCCGTT
>JADFRH010000077.1 GCA_022561415.1 Planctomycetota bacterium | reverse complement strand
AGGATATTGGACGCCAGCCTACGCAACTTCTGTTCGGCGACCGTCGCGAAGGGTATGCACCGCAATGAGCGAGGCTGTTTCCTCATTTCTACTCAGGCGCCGCGACGTGCTACTCGGATCCGCTGCTGGCGTCATGCTTTCCGGATGCGGCGGTGCGGATTTGGGTGGAATTATCGGTCTCCCGCCACCATTGCGGATTTATATGCTCAGACCGACGCTCACCGGAGGACAAGCCGGTCCATCCGTGCCTTGGCAATTGGCGATCTCGGCTCCCTTAGCCCCGGCCAGTCTGGATACGGTTCGGATCGCGCTCACGCCGACGCCATCAACCATGGACTATTTTTCCGATGCCTCCTGGCCGGATCGGGCGCCAGCTCTCGTCCAAGGTCTGCTGTTGGAGGCGTTCGCCAATACCGGGCGGGTAGCGGCGGCGCGAGATACCGAAGGTGTCGCCGCCGATTACATACTGCGTACCGCGCTTCGCGACTTCCAGGCGGTTTATTCGGGGGGTGCCCCGCCGGTCCCAGGCCAGCCCTCTCCTCCACCTCAAGTGAAGGTAGCGATCGACGCGCGCCTGGTGGCGACTTCCGACCGTCGCATCGTCGGCAGCCTGAGCGTCATCGAAACCGCGGATGCGGTAGCGAACGACCTTGATGCCATTATTGCTGCTTTCAACGACGCCCTGGAAAACACACTGATACAGATCGTCGATTGGTGCTTGCGCACGCCGGTGATAACACCCGTATCGGCGCAGACCGCTGGAACGCCATCATGAACAGCAGAACGCGAATCTTGTTCTTCTTGAGGAACTTGAGGCAGCGCTCGGTTTGCGCAACGGTGATGTGCTTTTCGATCCCCTTGAGTACGCGGTCGTTGGCGCTCTCGACGCCGAGATGCACGAGCCACATGTTCATGCGTTTGAACAGATACGCCAGCTCATCGTCGATCTTGTCCGCGCGAAGATTCGATTGGAAAAACAGATCTTTGTGACCCAGGTCGCCGATCGCACGGCACACATCCTTCGCCCACGGCAGCGTAATGTTGATTTCGTCGGAGACGACCTTGATCTCCCGAACTCCCAACTCGTAGAGCCACTCGACCTCTCGGGCGATGTTCTCCGGCGATCGCATCCGCACCCACGGCTTGGCCGCCCGCCAGACGGGCAGCGAGCAGAACGTACACTTGTACGGGCAGCCGCGGCTGATCACGATGCACGACTGCACCTTGGCCTTGCAGTAGTGCTGCCCCACGAATTTCGAGAAATCGATCCGGTCCCAGGCCATGAACGGCAGCTCGTCGAGATTCTCGAACGCCCGCGGGCTGCCGGTGTGCAAGGGACCGTCCGGGGTTCGGATCAGAAGACCGGGTATCTTCGAAAAATCATTCCCGCCGTCGACCACCACATTGACGATGTCGGCCATCGTCATCTCACCCTCGCCGATGCAAACGATGTCGGCGGCCGACTTTTCCAGGACTTCTTCCGGCACCGACGTCGGGTGCGGTCCACCCGCAACAATCAACATCTTGGGGAAGCGCCGTTTGAGTTCGTTGATCGTATTCATCGCAACGCGTTGCGTCAGAAACGCGAAGCTGAGACCAAATATGCGAGGCCGGTGCTCGTCGACCAATCGGATCTGGTCTTCGATCGAGTGAAACTGATCGAGGAAGATGATGTCCTCATCGGCCAGCGGCGTGTTCTCGCGAACGTACGAGATGATCTGCAAGAGCCCGAGGTTGGGGTAGGCCTTGTCGTAGTCGTCCGTCTTCGCCGGCGGATCGGACAGCATGATCTTCATCGTCGCGGATCGCGGTTTGGTCGCCGGCGCCCGCGGCGTCACGGCCGAGCCGGGCGTGATATTCAATGCGATAGTCATGGGCTAACTCCGTGCCATAACGTTGCGAGTCCTGACCCGCGCAGTCGTTTGCGTTCGGATCGGATGGCATACTCACGGCCTTCTTTGACCGCGCAGACGGCGCGCGGAAATCCTCACCGAATCGGTGCTACATGCTTATCGGATCGGTTTCGCCCCGTCTGAATAACCCGACCCGTGCAGGTTACCGGACATAAAACGAACGCCGTTCGACGTGAAAGACCACCGAGTACCAAAGCCGAGCGCAGCGGTCCGCGGCTCCTGCCCCACGATCCGAAAGAAAAGGGCCGCGCAGCTACCTCCCGAGAACCTCCACGGAATGTACGCCCCCAACCGCAACGCCCTCGCCAACGCCGATACCCTGGAGCAATACGCAGGGACCGTGTACGGGGCGGCCGGATTGCGTAGGGCGGACCCCGCCTCCCAAGACGATAGCGGCAGACACAACCCGCCCTACTTGAATCACAGGATTCTGCGGCACTCACTTGGTGAGATCACGCTGGATAGGAATCGCGAAGCGGTGTAGCGTGGGCTCGGCCCGCCGTACGCACGCGTCCGCAGGCGAAGGAGCCCTACCCGCTAACCCTCGCCGCGATTACTTCCCGGTGAACAGGGTCGCGCGATCGACGAAACAGATCGGGTTTCCGCTGGGGTCTTGGATATAGAACGATCGCTCGCCCCACGGGCGCGTCGCGATCGCACCGGCCGGGGCGCCACCGTCGATGTCGCCCTCGGCGAACTTCGCACCAGCGGACTCACAGGCGGCGAACGTTTTTTCGATGTCATCCACGGCGATGTAGACGTGTTCCGGGTTCGGCGCCGCGTCGTGGTCATCGCCGTCGGCGCGGGGGTCGAAGCAGGCTAGGATCGTCCCATCAAGGGTGAAATAGTGCCTTCCCTTCGAGACGCGAACGCCATCGATTCCCAGCACGGTCTCATAGAACCGGGCCGCTCGCTCGATGTCGCTAACCGGTAAGAGCACGCGAAAGAGCTTCGGCGTCATGGCGCATTCCTTTCGAGCGGCGGCGCAGCCACCGATCAGCGCGGCGGCGACCAGAACCAAGATGGTTACGCGGCCTGTCATCCGACATTTCCCGGTTCTATGATCTGAACGGAACTGGCTGTGTGGCCAAGCGTCAAACACCAAGCACGCTCGTGCATCAGCCGTCGCAACCGCGAACTACACCTAAACGCGTCGGGCGGTTACCTCGAGCGCTGCGTCTATGATCGTCAGTGAGTTCGGGCGCGAACCCGCCGGGTCGAACCGAATTCTCACGGCCGGGGCGCCCGTCGGATAATACTCCCACGGTCCGACCCGGAGCACAGGTCGAGAGGCGCGGCCTTCGCGTTGAATCGAGAGCCCGCGCTTGGCCACGAAGACTTTGAATCGCTCATCCGATCCTATGCCGAATGCGTACACGCCCTGAATGGCAGTGTTCTCTTCACTCGGAATCGGGAGTCCCTTCTGGCCTATATCCGCGTCACCGAGCGATTCCAAATACGTGAGCGTGGTCTTGGAGCGCTCGCTGCCGGACTTGGCGTGAGCCAAGAGCGAGAGACCGTGAGGCCCGTGCAAGCGCTGGATGCCCGGGTTGGCTTCGATGATCGCGCGAACGGCCTCAAGGTTCCCAAGCATGGCGAAGGTGAAGATCGTCGGACGCGCTCCGTGATCCATCAGCACCTTGGCGATGTCGTAGCGACCCATGTGCGACGCCGCACCGAGTGCCGACTCCCAGTCACCGAATCCCCAGTCCCAACTCGCCTTAGCCAGCGCGGGTCGAGCCGCCACAAGCTCCTTGATCTTTTGGACGTTGAAATGAGCGAATCCAACGACGTCCTTTACGGTTTGTCGATCCTGACTCGGGAATCCGTCGGGAACGGTACCATGGGTTGCCTCCCCATGGTCTGATGTTGCGCCGCCGGCAGCCCTGACGCTAGGGATGGCGAGGGCGAAGACACCGGCGGCGGTGTAGGCGGCCGGTGCGGAGCAAGGAAACTCACGACGTGACAACGGCTGGGTCATAGCAGTACTTGTTCCACTGAACCAACTAAGCCATCAGCACGCGGTCGTCATCGACCTTTTCCGAGATTTTCCATTTATCGATCCTCAATCGGTCATCCTACCCGAACGGCTTGGTTGATTCAAACGAAACGACCTCTATTGGCGCGATTCGTGCCTGCGTGGCTGCTCTCCCGGCGCGGGGGGATGCCAACCCTGCCCCGGATGCTCCGGGACAACGCTTCCGGCCCGTTTCCGCGTGCATCGCCTGCGTTTTTCAACTACGCCGGGCGGGACTCGAACCCACGACCGTCGGATTAGAAATCCGATGCTCTATCCACTGAGCTACCGGCGTAAGAGGTCAAACCAGATCGGCTGGTGATACTAACAGATCGACCTATCGCAAGAAAACCAGCGGTGTGGGCTTGCGCTCGGCGAAATGGCTCGTCCCGTACGCCATCCTACCCGGCGGCGTCGGACGGGGTTCCGCAAACGTGTTTCGGATTCTCCCGATCGCCGGAGCCAAAGCGGTCCATCGGCGAAATGGCATCCGTAGAACCGCGCACAGACTCCGGCCGACGCGGGGATCGCCGCTGCATCCCGCTAACGCGGGAGGCAGACGCGATGTTTGCGGGAAATATGTGCTACCCGCCGTAGTAGCTGCGGATGATTTCGCTGGCTTTGTTGGACTTGAGGTTGATGGCGCCCAGCGCCTGGCTGGCGGCCGTGCGTATGATCAGGTCGCTGTCGGTGTGAGCGATGTCGACCAGCGTCGCAATCTGATCGGCCTCGAGTAAGTTGCCGTGATTCTTGGCCGACTCCGCCAGTGAAGCGAAACAGGCGATGCGAAGTTCATCGCTGTTCACATCGTCCAGCGCCACGTGCGCGACGCTGCGCTGCGCGGTCTCAGCCGGCAGCAGCGCGAGCACGGAGGCCGATAGAATCTGCAACGGCTCGTCCGCAGCGTCGAGTGCGCCGATCAACGCCGGCTCGGCCACGCCCACCGGGTAGATCGTGCGCCCGTCCACCGCAATCCGCCGCAGCGTGTCGGCCGCCTGCAGCGCCATGGCCTGAGCCAGATCGGCGTCGAACGGCGCCTGCCCGGTTCTTTCACGAACCCGGGAAAATGCCTCCTCGATATCGGCGTCACCGGCATCGGCCGGAACGGCCTCCGCGTACGGATCGTTGGCGACGAGTTCGTCAGCGACCGCCGATTGGTCGGGCTTGACCATGATGACCAGAGGCGTCTTGGAAAGTATGAACTCGGCCCGCATTCGTCGCCACGCTTCGGCCAGGCCGGGCTCGGCCAGGTCCGTGGAGAGAAAGATGCCGCTGATCGACGGCAGTTCGCGCCGGGCCCGATCGAGCTCGACAAGGAAGTTCGTCCCGCCGCTGACTTCACGATCGCCCGATCGCAATACGCCCATGACGCGGTTGAGGCTCGACTCGTCGGCGTCGACCACGAGCAAATGTTCACTGCCGGTCTGCGACACGGCCGAGGCCAACACCGGCACCACGCCTTGCGAGCCGTCAAACTGCGACTTCGGCAGTGCGGCCCCCAGCGCCAGCGCCGCCCGGATTCGCACGACCAGATCGGGGAACTGAAGAGCGCGAACCAGCGGCTGCCTGATATCCTGCGTACCGATCAGCGAGCTTTCACCAGCCGTGACGCGCAGCGCCTCGATCGCACCGAGGGCGACGGTCGAATCGTGCTCGGCCACGGCTCGGTCGAGAACGCGGTGGGCGTAGCGCGGGCCGGCCGTCTGAGAGAAATAGAGTGCTCGCGGAAAGACGTCCGGGCGGGTGGCGTCGAGGCCTTGCTGTTCGACCGGCTCGCCGCTCTCGACATCGAGCCCGAGCCGTCCCTCCCGCCTGATGTTGGCCGCGAGCCACAAGGAGAGCGATTCCTCGTAGTCGTTGCGGAGCCGCAGCGCTTCTTCGCAGCATCGCATCGCCATCACCTGTCCGAAGATTTTCTGCGGGACCTCGGTTCGACGAAGCGCCTGCTCGCCCTCGTCCCAGTACCACACGTTGGCTACGCTTTGGCGCGGGTCGGCGCGGACGGCGTCGTTTTCGTCATAGTACTGTTCCGCCAGCTCATAGAAGAGCGCATCCGGCTTGGCCGAAAAGGTCCGGCCGGTGAGCTGACCGATTCGCTGAATCGCGCCCCGAGCAGACGCATGCGTCTCTTTGGGCATCGAATCGTCGGCCATCAGCTTGCGCAGGTAAGGCAGCGCCTGCGCGTAACCGATCTCGCCGAGCGCGTGGATCAGGTTGAGCCGGACGTCATTGTTGCGAACCGCCAGCGCCATGACCAGCGGGTTGACGGCCGACTTGCCGATCAGCGGTAGCGTGTTGATGACGCGAGGCCACAGGGAATCCTTGTCGGAATCGAGCAGCGTCTGCACCATCATGGGGATCGCGTACTCGCCGGACTCGGCCAGTTGCCGCTGGGCGAAGAACTCCTGCTGAGGACCACCGCCGAGAAGCTCGATGTTCTTCGCAATTCGATCCGAAGCCTGGCTGCGCAGGCGCTCGCCCTCGTGGATCAACGCTAGAACTTGGTTGGCGCTTTCGGGAATCGACGAGTTCTTGATGATGGTGAGCAGTGTGTTGAGGCTCTTCTTGTCTTCGTCGGCCACGGCCAACACCGCAAGCGGATCGAGCTCCGGGTGCCCGAGGAGCGCGTTGGCGTAGGCGTCGGCAAGCTGAAACCGGCCCATGCGGGCGTAGTGCAGAAAGTCTTTGTAGAGCGACTCGACCGACGAGCCGGCCGGGACTTGAACCGTCGGCGCGGCGCCTGCCGAACCGGCAGAGCCGGCTTGCTTGTCCGGCCGCTGAGCCGGCGCCGACCCCACCAGGATCGCCAGAGTGACCATCCACGTCGTCACGAAGCCACGGATTACGGTACGACTACACGTGCTATCGTCGAAACGAATCATCAAGAACTCCCGTTGCTGGCAAAACCCCTGCGGACCTCGAAACGCCGCACCGGTCAAGTCTACAGGGAAACGGCGAAGGCGAAAACCGGGGACGCCGGCGGCGCGGAAGCCGTCGCCGGGCGAAGCCGCCCGCACAAACCAACCAGATGCGGGCCACCAACGGAAGATAGGCGCGCAACGCCGCGAGTTCTACGGGGTTACGGTTCCTCGGGTTCCTCGTTCAAGCTTTCCGTTCCCAGGCACGCAAACAAAGGCTGGCATGAACTGCCGGGAAAAAACAGGCCGCCCTGGGCAAGGCAACAGTCCTCCCCAGTATCAAAGCAGCTTCCGAACGGTTGCGGGAAGCAGGCGCCGCTCGGCCCTTCGCAGTCATCGGGGATGCCGTTCCCGCGTGCTTACACACAATCTGGTGGTCCTTTGACCATGGCATAAAGGTTTTCAACAGAGCATTGTGATCTATAACCACGGCCGCCACCATGCAAATGGCCGGCGTTGCGGAAGAGCAAACGGTAACCACGACGTCCAGAAGCCGTCGCCAATGGGCACGGCGGTCAGATCGATATGCCAAACATGATTGGACTCTTTCGCCGTGACGACACGACTGGTTGTTCCAGGCGCTGGCCGTGTTGCACGTGGGAATTCCTTGAGAATCCGCCCAACCGTGACACTCCCAAGATGAAGATCCGCACGACACAAAACCTCAGCCAACTTGACCTTACCCAAGGTTGGGCACAAGGTCTTGAGACGCTGCACGGCGTAACGGACGAATTCCGGGAACTTGTTGATCGGCTCGCGCATTTGCACGAACGCATCGGCCCCTTGCTCATCGACTCGCTTCGTCCAAGACGCGATTGTGGCTGGTGGCACGTGAAATACGTCGGCCGCTTGGCGGATAGACCAAGCACTTGCCGCTCGTAATTCGAGTATCGATAACCGCTCTGTCGGTATGTCGTGTGGCCGCTTGTACGGATCGATCCGCTTCATTCGAGCGTCTTTGATCCGGATATCTTCCTTGAGGAACGCAACCTATTCGCAAAGGCGTTCGTTTTTTTCCTTGAGCCGCAACCGGGCCATCGGGCTCTTCACTACGCAGCTGCGCGTATACGCCATTGCATGATGGGCTAGGGAGATAGACTGGACCATAGCCGACTTGACGCCAAGGCTCCAATTCCTAGGTAGTGGGATTCTGTGCGAGATGATGTGCTCGGCCATGCCGCCTCCAGAGTTTAGTGAAAGCAATCATAACCGTTTGTAAGAAAAGGAGTTACGGCCCATTCGACGCAGCGCAAGTATCGCCGGACCAACATCCCGGCAAAGCCTTCCCCCGTTGCGTAGTGCGTCAGCGCCGCTATTATAGGGACAGATTCGTTCTCAACTTCTTTGCAAGCGCTTGCGCATGGCGGACAAGGATAAGAGCGGCGGATCGCGCCGGCCGAGCGTTGGTCGGGAAACGGGTTGCCGCGCGATATTAGGGCGATGGCGCCAATGCGCTGACCGATAAACCAAACGTTACGAAATGCGGTTTGTCGTCCGGAAGACCGCCGGCAACGCATGGCGTAGCGAAAGTCGGATGGGATTCTGCGTGTGCGCTGACCCACGTTGCTTCGCTTTCGGCTGTCCAGTAGCAGGAGATCAGATTGGTGCTCGCGGTACCCGACAGTCTCGTAGGCCGTTGGTGGGCCGTCCACACGAAGTCGCGGCAGGAGAAGGCTTTGGCTAGCGACCTGGGACGGTTGGGGGTCAACTGCTTTCTTCCTCTCGCGCGTGTTCGTCGGCGTTCGGCCGGACGGACGGTCGAAACGCAAATTCCACTTTTTCCCGGCTACCTCTTTATGTGCGGTAACGAGGAGGAGCGGATCGCAGTCTTACGGACTCGGCGCGTCGTGCGGGTGCTCAATGTCGGCGACCAGGAGCGACTCAAGGACTCTCTGCGGCAAATCCATCGAATGGTTACGAGCAATCAGCCGGTGGACCTCTATCCTGGGATCAGGCCAGGGCGCCGTTTCCGTATTGTTTCCGGACCGCTGCGTGGGATTGAAGGGACGGTGTTTCGACGCCACGGAGTCTCCCGAATCTATGTAGCGATCGACATGCTCGGTCAGTCCGCGGAAGCCGAAATCGATGCGGCGTCGCTCGAAATGACTGATTGACGGGCGTGCCGAGAAAATGTTGTGGCGTCAGCGTTCACGTTCCATTGCGTTTGCCTTCTCGTCATCATTGAGGATGATCCGGCCGTATTCAACAGCTAGCATCCCGCGCCGTAGGTGCTGCACGAGGAGGAGAACAGGAAGCGATCCACACCTGCCT
>JADFRH010000076.1:1729-9141 GCA_022561415.1 Planctomycetota bacterium | reverse complement strand
GCAGCGATCCTCATGGGCTTCGATTCCCGCGACACAGCGATCGGCAAAGACCCTGCTCGCACGGCTGAGCAAACGAATCGACTCCAGCAGGTTGTGGGCGACCAGCGGCATACCGACGTTCAGCTCGAAATAGCTCTCACGGCAGCCGGCCGTGACGGCCGCGTCGTTGCCGATCACCTGCCCGCAGACCTGTACCATCATCTCGCTCATCACCGGGTTGACCTTGCCCGGCATGATGCTGCTGCCGGGCTGTATCGCGGGGATGGCCAGTTCGCCGATGCCGCAGCGTGGACCGCTGCCGAGCAGGCGAATGTCGTTGGCGATCTTGGTCAGACTCACCGCAATGGTCTTGAGCTGCCCGCTCGCCTCGCAGACGGCATCCTTAGCCGACTGGGCTTCGAAGTGATTCTCCGCTTCGACGAAGTCGATGCCCGTCACTTCGCTCAGCACCTTGGCCATGCGTGCGCCGAACTCCGGATGGGTGTTGATTCCCGTACCCACGGCCGTCCCGCCGATCGGTAGCTCACGCAGCGCCTGGACCGCCTTCAGCGCACGCATCGAGGCCAGCTCCGCCTGGCGGGCATAGCCGGAAAACTCCTGACCGAGCCGAACCGGCGTCGCATCCTGCAGGTGTGTCCGCCCGATCTTGACGATCTTGTCGAAGGCCTTTGCCTTGGCTCGTAGAGCATCCGCCAGGTGCGTCAGCGCCGGCGCCAGGTCATTCTGGAGGGCTTCGGCCGCCGACACGTGAATCGCCGTGGGAATGACATCGTTGCTCGACTGCCCCATGTTGACGTGATCGTTGGGGTGAACCGGCTCGCGCGAGCCGATTTTCCCGCCGCCCAGTTCGATCGCCCGGTTGCTGATTACCTCGTTGGCGTTCATGTTCGAACTCGTGCCGGACCCGGTCTGGAAGATGTCCAGTACGAATTGGTCATCGAGCTTGCCGTCGACGACCTCCTGGGCGGCCTTGACGATCAGGTCGGCGCGCTGGGGGTCGAGCTTACCCAACTCGCGATTGACCCTGGCGGCCGACTGCTTGACAAGGCCCAGCGCCCGAATGAATCGCCGCGAGAACCGGTAGCCGCTGATGGGAAAATTCTCGAACGCCCGCTGGGTCTGCGCTCCCCAGTAGGCCGTCGCCGGCACGGTCATCTCGCCCATGCTGTCCTTTTCGATGCGCGTGTCACTTGCCATTGTGGTGCTCCAACGTCGCCGGTGCGGAAACCGTGTGTTGCCTAGGGCGCGATCGTAACGCGCGGGCGGACTTGATGGTAGCGGGGTCCGGTCGCTGATCCGTTGCGGACGGGTTCCCGTCAGCGATGGACCGGGGCACCGCTGATGTTCGGGTCGGGCGTGCGAGCCTGGTGTTGTTGCGTGATCTCGGGCGGCTTGCCGTCGTTGGGAAGAACCACGATCTTGCACGCGTCCCCTCGGTGGAGCATGGCCAGCGCGTCGTTGACCCCGTCCATACCGATCCGGTGGGTGATCAGCGGGCGAAGATCCACCACGCCGCTCTCCAGCAACCACCGCGTCTTGTACCAGGTGTCGAAGATGCGCCGCCCGTTCAGCGCCCGCACCGTGAGATTCTTGAAGATCATGTTCTCGGCCACGTCGATTTCGACGGGCTTGGCGGGGATGCCGAACAGAATGACCGTCCCTCCGTTGCGCACCACGCGAAACGCCGTCGTGATTGCGCTGGGCGCGCCGCTCATTTCGAGCACGACGTCGACGCCGTACCCGCCGTTGGCGGCGACCATCTTCGTGACGATGTCGCCGTCGTCGGCTGCGTTGAACACCTCACTCGCCCCCATCTTCTTGGCCAGTTCGATTCGCATCGGATGGATATCCGAAGCGAAGATGTCTTTGGCGCCCACGGCCTTGGAGATGGCGATGGTGAACAGCCCGATCGGTCCGCAGCCCAGGACCGCCACTGATTGCCCGGAAAGGTCCTGGTGCATCGTCGCAAAGACCGCGTTGCCGAACGGCTCCTGGAGCGTGGCGATCTCGGGCGGCAGCTTCTCTCGCACGTTCTGCCAGATCACCTTCTCAGGTACCACGACGTAGTTTGCGAATGCCCCCTCACGATCAACACCGAGGATTTCCGTGTTGGGGCACATGTGGGCCTGCCCCGTGCGGCACTGATAGCACATGCCGCAGGTGACGTGTGACTCGGCCGACACGTAGTCGCCGAGACACGCCTCACGCACCTTGTCGCCGACGGCGACGATCGTGCCGCAGAACTCGTGCCCGAGCGTGAGCGGCGGCTTGATGCGCCGCTGCGACCAGGAGTCCCAGTTCCAGATGTGCAGGTCGGTACCGCAGATACTCGCGGCCTCGACGTACACGAGCACGTCTTCCGGACCGGGTGTCGGCACGGGAACATCGCAAACGCTGAGCCCCTTGTCGGCGCTCATTTTGCGAATGGCTCGCATGGTCTGTGTCATGTTCCGTCTCCGTCCACGTCGCCTTGTTGCTCCGTAGCGCCCAATCCTCTTTTATTCCTCAGCCGGCAATTTTTCGACCACTTCCTCATACTTTCGCCACGCTTTGGGCTTGGCGAAGTCTTTGTCGCTCAGCCCGACGTTGATCGAGGCGTTCGACAGATCGGGGAAATCGGCCGTGTTGACCTCAAGCCCGTCATTGCGCGTGACCACGATCCGGCTCGGCAGGTGAACGTCCCTGCTTACGAAGAGTTCGAGCTTGTCGTATCGGCGTTTCAACGCGCTCATCGGTTTGGGTTTGCAAACAAGGTGGTCGGTGCCCGGTGGATCGCCCTTGGCCGGTGGCAGCAGCGTCACGTCGAAATGGCGAAGGATAGTTCCCTTCTTGTGTCCAAACGGAACAGGGAACGGGGCTTTCTCCAGGTCGAACAGGTCGATTTTCTCACCGGGTGGCACGAGTTCATGCTTGGTAACTTGCTTGAGCCGCTGAATCGCCTGGTAAAGCCAGCGCCCGGTAAAGAGATACCATTCCTGTTTGCCCCGTAGCCCGTCGACCTCGATGCGTTTGAAATGCACCAGGAAATACGGGTTGGGATCGCTCATCATGAACTGAAGCGTTCCGTCTTTGATCCGCTTCGAGAGATTGATCCGGTCGTCCTCGACGAAGCGAACCTTGCACCGAATGTCTCTAAGCCCGTCACTTCGGGCCTGAAGATTGGTAAGGATGTCGTTGATGCGCTTTCTGGCCGCTTCCGCCGAGTTGTCCTGAGCAACGGCCGCACCGGTGGCCAAGCCGACGCACAAGATGACGCGAGAGATGCGACGCGCTGACGCGCTCGCGGCGGATTTCCTTGCATGAATCATCGATCACCATCCTAAGCCATAGGGGTGAAACGGCAAGTACACATTCGGTAGCGCGGCGGCTTGGAAACTGGTAAGACGTTCGGACGAGTCGGGTAAAGCCGCTACAGTGCGGTGAGCCAATCCGCAACCGCCCCGAGACCCTCGTCACGCACGGCGCTCACCCGCCACAGCGGCCTGTCGGAGCCGACGGCGCTGATCAACTGCGCCTCGGTCGCGTCCGCGCCGGGCAGATCCGACTTGTTCAGCACGAACGCATCGGCGATTTCCATGATGCCGGCCTTGGAAAACTGCACCGCGTCGCCGCTGTCGGGCATGAGCAGGAGCAGCGTCTTTTCGGCGAGTTCGCGGATGGAAACGTCCGCCTGACCCGCGCCGACCGTCTCGACCAGAATGAAATCGAACTTGAAACCGCGTAGCACCGCGACCACCTCGCGGCAGTGGGGGGCCAGCCCGCCCTGCACCTTGCCCGACGACAAGCTGCGAATGAAAAAACCTTCGTCGGGCGAACCCTTCATCATCCGCAAGCGATCACCGAGCAATGCACCGCCGGTGATCGGGCTGCTCGGGTCGATCGCCACGACGGCCACCCGCTTGCCGCGATCGCGCAGCACCCGACCCAGCTTCGCGATGAACGAACTCTTGCCAACGCCGGGGGCGCCGGTAATGCCTATCACGATCCCTTCGCCGGCCGGGATAGTCGGCGTACCGTCCGACGGATTGCGCTGAATGGTCGAGATCAGACGGGCCAGCGATCGCACATCGCCTTCGGCGTAGCCCCTGAGGAATTCCTCTTGGTCACCGCCGCGTGCGCGATCGGACGCCAGCCGCTTTATTGCCTGGACGATTTTCTCGATCGACGAGCCCGGATTGAACACCTCGGCCACACCCATCTCTTTGAGCTTGCCGTAGTCGCCCTGGGGAACGATGCCACCGAGTACGACCGGTATGTGGTTGATCCCGAGCTGTTCGCGCACGCGGAGAACCTCGGGCATCACGGTCATGTGGGCGGCCGAGAGAAGGCTAATGCCGACGACGTCGACGTCCTCCTGCAAGGCGGCGTGCATGGTCGCCTCGACCGTCTGCCACAGACCGGTGTAGATCACGTCGATTCCGGCATCGCGAAACGACCGGGCCAGCACCTTGACGCCCCGATCGTGCCCGTCCAGGCCGATCTTGGCCAGGAGCACGCGCGGGGGATGTTGAACTTCGTCTACCACTTCCTGCTGTTCCTCACTCTCGGTGCTGACGCGTGCCGGAGGGTTCATTCGAAATCCGCGCTGCGTCTTGTCGCCGGGACGGGCGTCAACCCTCAAGCCGCAACCTGTCCGGCAAGAAACCTGCAACGTGAACCACGCACGTTCCGGTCAGCATAGTCGATAGTGTGGTTGTTGAGAACCGCAACGCAGGGTTGCGGGACAGGATCAGCGGCCGGCTTGGCTCGTTGTATGTCTGAACCACAAGAATATCGCACAGCCCTAAAGGGGCGAAATAACCAAGCCCAGGGCAACGCCCTGGGTTCCCGTACCCAGAGCGCGCGAACCCTGAATGGGTGGCATAGATTATTTCGCCCTTTCAGGGCTCGCGTTGCGTCGGCGAAATCGTTACCCAGGGCGTTGCCCTGGGCTGTTATAGTATGCCCCTTCAGGGCACAGAGGTGGACGCCGTTCGCCTGTGGCTATGGGTAGAAGTACAAAAGCCAATCGCAACCGATCGACCGGGGCGGGCCGGTCGATGTATAATGGTCGTGGCGTACCTACGTCATGCAACCGGTTGGAAGCCGGCGGCACGGGAAGGCGTACAGGCTACAAACCAGACACCGCCTGTTGGCGGGCATTACATTTTGGAGCTTTGCATCATGGCGTTTCGACCGTTACAAAACATGGACCTCTCGCTCGGCAATTTACAGGATGAGATGAACCGCCTGTTCCAGCGGACGTGGCACACCGGGCTCTCGACCGGTCCGCTCGACGGGCAGCAGTGGGCACCGCTGATCGACCTCTATGAACATGCGAACCACTACACCCTCTACGCGGAGGTGGCCGGCGTCGACCCCGGAGCCATCGAGGTGACCCACGTCGGCCACACGCTCACGATCCGTGGCGAAAAAACCAAGCCGTCCGGCGCCGGCGAATCCGACCGGGCGATTCGCAAGGAGCGTGGGTTCGGTACGTTCTGCCGATCGGTCGAGCTGCCGGGCGATTGCGACGTGGAGAAGCTCGCGGCCAAGTCGCACGCCGGCGTCATCGAGATCACGATCCCGAAGTCCGAATCGAGCAAACCGAAAGCCGTAAGAATACAAGTCGAAGAATAGTGAAGAGTACCTAGTGAAGAGTGAAGAGTCGGAAAGAAACGTCGAAACGAAGAGGTTTCGACGTTTTCTTCCGTTTTGACGTTTCGACGTTTTCCTTCAGTCTTCACTAGCCGCCCATCAGGCGGCTTACGTGCAGCGCTACGGACTCGGCCGTGGCGTCGAGGTCGTAGCCGCCTTCCAGCACGCTCACCAGCTTGCCGTCGCAGTGGCGCTTGGCCACGTCCGTCATGGCGTCGGTCATCCAGCCGAACGATTCCGTTTCGAGATTCAGCGGCGCCAGCGGGTCGAGCCGGTGGGCGTCGAAGCCGGCCGAGATGAGGACGAACTGCGGTGCGAACTTCTCGGCGGCGGGTAGCACGGTCTCGTCGAACGCCTTTCGATACGCCACGTCCAGGCCGGGCGGAAGAATCGGGACGTTGAGCGTGTAGCCCTCGCCGTCACCGGCGCCGCGCTCCTCGGCGTAACCGCTGCCGGGATAGACAAAGCCGGGGTGGCCGTGCAGGCTGACGAACAGCACGCGGGGGTCGCTCTCGAAGAGGTGCTGCGTGCCGTTGCCGTGGTGTACGTCCCAATCGAGAATGAGTACGCGGTCCAGACCGTGGCTGTCGAGCAGATGCCTCGCGGCGATGGCCACGTGGTTCAGAAGGCAGAAGCCCATCGAAGCCTTACGCTCGGCGTGATGACCCGGCGGGCGCACGGCGCAGTACGCATGGGTCACGTCTCCCGCCTGGCAGGCGTCGACGGCATTGACGACGCCCCCGGCCGCCAGTCGCGCAATGTCGAAGCTCTCCGGGCAGATGGCGCTGTCCGGCACGTCGATGTAGGGGTGGCCGTTTTCGCAAGCGGCTCTCAATCGCGCGATGTATTCGGGGGCGTGGACTCGGTGGACGAGGTCCATGTCCACCGGCGAGGCCTCGATAGGCACGCAGGCCTTGTCCAACCCACGCTCCGCGAGCACCTCGGCGATTCGAGCGAGCCGCTCCGGTCGCTCGGCGTGGCCCGGGCCGGTGACGTGGCGTTGGAATCGTAGGTCTTGAACCAAGCCGGTGGTGGCCATGAGGTCATTCAAGCGTCACCGGCTGCGCATCGCAAGTCGAGGTGCCTACGGCGGAACTGCGGCACCGTTATTGTGGGCAGGAATGTCACTCCTCGGGAAGGCGTTTGACAACGGGCGACTGATAACTGACAACGGTTCACTGACGACTTGCAAACGGCACAGACATGACGCAATCAATCGAACAATCGCAGTTTCCCATCGGCACGCCCGTGTGTGTGAAGCAGCAGGTCGACCTTCGCGACGGATCGTACCAGGCCGAGGTGGTCGGCGTCGTGGAATTGTGGGAGGAGCAGTCGACCGGTGCCTGGTTTGCTCATTCACCGGATCACAAGTTGCACCTCAAGCGCCTCCGACTCAGAAAAGCAGACGGCGAGCAGGTGCTGCTGGTCATCGCCGACAGCACGGAAATCGCGAAGCTGGAGGGGAAGTAGTTGTAAGTTGTCAGTTATCAGTGGTCAGTAGGCGGTTTCCGACTGACCACTGATCCCGGTGCGCCGGGACTGACGACTGATCACTTTCTCATGAATTTGCGTAGACTGGCAACGTGCGCCGCCGTCATCGTCACCGGCTGGTGGCTGTTTGCGGATACCTACGCACGTCACGCCCGGCCGGCGGGTCAGGCGACGATGTCGGTCAGCCCCGGCGCGCCGGGGACGATGTCGGTCGATCTCGACGCTTCGCCCGCGACCATTCGCTTCGCGCACTTCGGTACGTTTCACGATTATCAGCTCTGGCG
>JADFRH010000076.1:0-1719 GCA_022561415.1 Planctomycetota bacterium | reverse complement strand
GCCCATCCAACGATCGACGTTCGTCAGGAGTACATCGCCGGTCTGTCGGGGCAGTACAACACGAAGATGCGCCAACAAGCGATCTCACGGACGCTGCCCGACGTCGCACTGATTCAGCTCGGCCCGTTTCACGAACTGGCGGACCACTTCGCCGAAGTGCCAAAAGGCATCGTGAACGACTCGGAGGCGGGCAGCCTCGATGCGACCGGGCTTGCCGCGTTTCAACACCATGGAAAACAGCGAGGTCTGCCCGTGTCCGGGGGCAACCTGCTGATCTATGCGAACCCGGAATGCTTTGCACGGGCCGCTCGTCTTCGTGGTGAGACGGTGCCCGTACCCGACGAGGCGTGGACCATGGCCGATTTTCATCGAACGGCCAAGCGGCTGACGTGCGACTTCGACGGCGACGGGGTCATCGATCAGTTCGGATTCTGGCTGCCGCGATGGGTCTATTATCTCCCGTTCGTCTGGAGCTTCGGCGCTGAGATCGCCGGCGACGGGTCCGCCGACTGGAAGCTCAATGGACCTGCGGCCGAGCGCGCTTTTTCGTTCTATCAGCGCCTCGCGGTGACCGACCGGGTTAGCCCGCGTGACGAAGAAGTGCCACAGATGTTTCAGGACGTCGCATTTCTCACCGGCAAGGTTGCGATGTGCGTGAATGGTCCTTGGTTCATGCCGTTTCTCGAGCAGACGAAGCTCGCGGACTCGTATCTCGTGGTTCCCATTCCCCAGTTCGAGGGTCGGCGCCGGACACGGATTACGTGGGACGGCGCGGTGATGGCTAAGAACCTCCCGCGTGAACGAAGGCTGGCCGGGACGAAGCTCCTGGCGTTTCTGATATCGAAGCGAGTGCAAGAGCGCATCGCACGTAGCGGTCGAGCCCTGCCGGCCAGAACGGATTGTATGACGAGCTTTGCCGGGTCACCGCCCGACGCGCGCCGTAGCCGGTTCGTGGAAGCGCTCTCCTATTCCCGGTTGCAGCCGCGGTTCGATCGCTTTACCGAGGTTGATCGCGTGATCAATCGCTACCTGGTCGACCTGACGCACCCGAGCGGCACAACAACCCCTAAACAGATGCTCGATCGCCTCGGCCGCGATGCCATGATCCGGTCGGTGCTCCGGAGTGCGACGCCATGACGCCGCGCTCGAGGGGCGTAGGGTGGTTCCTCGCGCCGTGGGCCGTCGGGTTTGTACTTCTCACGCTCCTGCCGGCGATGGCGGCGCTGGGCCTGTCGGTTACCCGGTTCGGCGATGACCTTTCGCTCGCAAGGCCCGAAGGGGTCGGCCTGGCGCATTACCGCGATGCCTTGGGCGTTGACCGAGCCCACACGCCGACGGATGCCGATCCGTGGTACTGGCGAACCCTTGGGGGTAGGCCGAACGACCCGCGCCTCTATGCGGCGCTGGCGAACAGTCTCTTCTTCACGCTCATCGCGGTTCCGCTAGGGCTCTGCACGTCACTGGCCGTCGCGTTGCTGCTCAATCAGCGGCTGCGTGGCGTAACGCTGTTCCGCGCGTTGGTGTATGTGCCCCATCTGCTGGGCGGGGTGGCTACGGTGATGATCTGGAGCTGGCTGCTCAACCCCCGGTTCGGCCCGGTCAACGCCGTCCTGCGTGAATCGTATACCCTGTTGGACCCGCTGGTCCGGCTGTGGAACCCGACGGGCACTTCCGATTGGGCGGTACCGGGTTGGTTCTATTCCTCGACCTGGTGTAAGC
>JADFRH010000075.1 GCA_022561415.1 Planctomycetota bacterium | reverse complement strand
TTGCTGGACAGACCCTTGGCGTACCGCTCGGCTTGCGTGAGGACGTTCTGAGGGCCTTTCGTGAGTCGCTTGGCCTCCACGACGCCGAGAATCCGACCGTCCACCTGGAGGGCGTAGTCGGCGGGTCCGCTGTCCGTCTCGTACTCCTCGATGGCCTGGGGCGAGGGGATGGCCTTCGGACGGGGGACGACCTTCCAGCCCTGGGCAGTCAGGCGGGTGCCTCCCCGTTTGCGGCGGGTCTCACTTTCGCTTTCATGAGTGGCGTCGCGGGACATGGGGACCGCCGTCGTAATCCGGCCATTCGATGTGAACGGCCTGTCTGAGTGCTACTCGACAATCGCCGGAACCGGACTTTGCCGAGATTGTCGACCCAATCTAACGGAATCGCCTGAAATGTTCCATCGAGCCCGCAGACGCGTTGTTTACGCGACCGCCGGATGATTCACGCGTGACACCGGCCACTCGTTCCCGCAGAGCCCAAAGATCGCCGCCTCCTGCTCTAATGCCGATTGCCGTGTCGGTGCCCATACGAGGATTCGCCCCAGCGGGCGACGTCCGACGAATTGCATGCATCGCCTCACAAGCCCGCGAGGCACCGCCTCCCGCACGTACCACATCTGACGTCTCTCATCGAACTCGACGTGGCTGGCTCGCCGGACCCGCGTGTGGCCGATGGCCGTGAAATCCACGGCGTCAGTCCACAATCCCCGAATGCGACCGTCGGCGGTTATTCGTAATCGGATCATCTTGCGGCCTCCTGTCGTTCGCCGACCGCCAGCGGGCGAATACGGGCCTCGATCTTGTCGTGTTGGCTGATCGTGCGGCCGGCGAGGGCGGCCGTGATCTGTTCGGTAGCCGTCTTGCACGTGGCGTCCGTGAAATTCAGGGCGTCGACCGTACATGTTCCGTCTGGGCGGATGATCATCCGCACATGTTTTTCGCATCGCATGTTTGATTCTCCTGATAGCTAGAAAGGGCGACCGCGTCGCATGACCGCTACCGGTAGCCGGCGATCACGACCTCCAGCTCGCCGTTGTCCAACATCCGCCGTTCGACGGAACGTCCCATCGCCCGCTGCTGTCGGTCCACGACGTGGTACGCATACTCCTGTTTCACGCGGTCGCACATCGTTTCGTTGAACCGGTGTCGGCGGTCGTAGTCGCTGATCCACGCCCGGTACGTGCCGTCGGCCTGAAGCTCCCAGCCGACGTCGTTGGCGGCCTGCCCGACGTGCTGGCGGCGGATGACGATGTGAGCCTTCTGCGGCCGGACGTCGCCCTTGTAGCCGTACAGCGGCACGGCCTCCTGATTGATCTCGATCTGGGATTCCTCGAATCCGCATTCCACCAGGGCCGCGACGAGGGCCTGGGGATCACGGAATTCGGTCTGGCATTCGACAAAGTGAGACATTTAGTTTTCTCCCTGATGATCCATCTGGTTGTGATGGAGATTCGATATGTGTGACGGACGGCCTCGTGCTGCGATACGCCATTGTGATGCTAGCGTGAGTTCCAAGGATTCAGCGGAGCATCCAATCGCCGGCCGGGACGCACAGTTCGTCGCCGTTACGTTCGCCGACCAGGATGTCCTCGGTCGCCTGTACAAGTTGGACGGCGTACCCGACTCGGTCCTTGTCATACGGCTCGACGAATCGAACCGGCCGGGCCCGCTCCTGGGGAGTCATGGCTGCGATTCGATCGGCCAGGTGTTTCCAAGTCACGATTCGGCTCCTTCGCTCAGTGACTGAACCGCATGGTCGAACGTCACCAGGAGGTCCGGCCAATCGGCGTGGAGCGACTCGCGATCCAGTTCCCGGTCCTCGCCCCGACCGTACGCCGCCCGGACGTCTTCGACGAATTGGCGGAGCACGGCCGTGGGGCGGTTTCTTCGCTCGTTCATGTCTGAACTCCGATCAATCCAACACCACCCGCCGCTTGAGTCGACCGGTGAGCTGGCTGACGGTGTCGGGATTGAGGATGTTGTCTTTCAGGGCCACACACGCCCGGCTGAGGCTGGCCGCCACATCGGGCTGCTGGGCGAGGTCCTCGCCGGTCAGTCCGGCGATCTGCTGCTTGAGCTGCGTCAGCTTTGACGCGGCATCTCCGTCGCCGAACACGTTCATGGCATGGAAGTGATCGATCTTCCGCCGGATCGCACTCAGCGTCTTGCCGTGGACCTGGCCCTTTTGCTCGATCACCTGGTCGCAGAACGACGCGACTTCGTGGCGGAACGACATTACGTAGCCGGTGACGAACTGCTCACACTCCAGGCGGAGATTCTCCTCCATGAGTTTGACCTGCTCGTCACGGACCCGCCGCTGCTCCAGCTCCATCTGGATGTCTTCGACCGGCGTCAGTTCCGGGGCCCCCGTCACCTTGAAGGCGGTCCAACCGAGGCCGAAACGATCGGGCAATTCAAACACCCGCGGATAGCAACCGTCGGGGACGGCCGTGTGTTTGGATTGCCATTCGGCCCGCAGCGTCGGGAAGTCGGCGATGAACTGCTGGACCGCTTCGTCGAACTCGGCTTTGCACACCTCCAGTTGCTCGATGACCGTTGTGATACACGCCCACGGTACAAAGTGGGCGTTGGCCGCCGCGAACGGCCGGGAGTGTTTTTCCAGGACGTGGCGGGCCTTTTTCTCGAAGTAGGCGAACCGCTTGCGGGTTCTTTCGGGATCGAGCAGGTCCTTGGACCCGAACGATGCGATGGCCTTGGCGTCGATGCGGTCGGCCGACAGCTCCAGGTCGTCGGCGTCATTCCCCGACCGGCATGTCCAGTAGCGGCATCGGACGACGAACAGCATGCCGAGTCGGTAGAGGTTGATCGACTGGCCGTTGGTGTCGGCCGCCGATTCGGGGTAGACGTTGGGCGTGGTTACTACAGTCACGTCAAATCTCCATGTAGTTGGTGGTTGATCCGTAACGAATGATGAGACGGCTATCGCCGACGGCCGCACATGACAGCGGGCGGGCCATGGACTAGGCTATGGCCTATTCGCCGAAGGAGACGAGCATGCCAAATAAGAACGAGAAGACGACCATGTCGGACGCCGCCCGCAAGAAGATTGGCGACGCCCAGAAAATACGGTGGGCGGCCTACCGCCGGGCCAAGGCCGCTGGTCGCACGCCGACGAAGGCCAAGCGTGGTCGAGGACGGGCCGCCAAAGGCCGCAACCCATACCTGGACATGAGCGTCGCCCTGCTGGTCCAGAGCAAACAGCAATTGGATGTAGCGTTGGCCGAGGTCCGACGGCACATTTGAACGGAGTAACTTGCGTCCGCCGGTCCGCACGCTATGCAACGCTCAGGACTCATCGTTCGGAGTCCCTGCCGCGGTCGCCGGAGGCCTTGGAGCGTATGGTGCGTGGGCGATGATCAGACGGTCACACGCCGCTTGCGAGAACGCCCGTTCACGGGCTCGGGCTTGTGCCGATCGCCAGCCGGTTTGGTGTGGGCATCGAGCCACGCGGTCATGTCGCTGACGGCCTCGGGATCCGTTTTTGACAGCGGCCGGACTTCGGGTATGGCCTCCAGCAGGTGGTCGGTATTCAGCGGCTCGCTAGTCGTCCCTGCCGAATTCGTTAAGTTCTTTTGTGGCCTGGGTTGAAGGGCGGTTGGGGTGGGTGAAGAATAGCATGGTAATCACGGACGATTCGTCAAAACCTTGCAAATGTGAACGGATTCATGAAGCCCAAGACCCAAGACGCCACCGCGTTCGAGTTGTTCCAGGCCCACTTCGACCAGATCCTCAATCCCGACCACCCGCTCGTGCAGCTTGCGGACCGGATCGACTGGCCTCGCTTCGACGTCGCCTTCGCCGATAGCTACTGCGAAGAACTCGGCGCGCCCGGCAAGGCCATGCCTATCCAGAGGATGAGACTGATACTCTCTACGGCGACCATCATGCTTCGGCATCACTCGGGTGGGTTGGCGTCTTCCGGTCGCTCGACGGAGATCAGCTTCATGGCGGGATACCGACCGCAGAGCTGTTCGAGCCGCGAACGGTTCATGCAAACATCCAGCTCGACCATGTCCGCCGTGTAACGTCGACCGCGCACGTCGGCCACTCTTTCGATTTCACTCAGCAGCTTCCCTTCGGCTTGGGGAATGGCAACGGTTGCCTCCGTGCTCTCGCCGTGAGCGAGAACCCTGATTTCATCGGCCAGGATGTCGGTGCCCTCACCGTTCAGCGCCGAGATTCGTATCGAGCCCGGACTGTGGCACGCGAGCATCTCGGCCATGCCCGCGTCGCTGGCGACGTCGATCTTGTTGAGCAGCAGGATTCGCGGAACCGCGTCGCAGCCCAGCGTGGACAGCACTTCATTGACCGATTCGAACTGCTGCCACGCGGTCGGCGAAGACACATCGACGATAATCAGAAGCAGATTGGCGTGAATCGCCTCCTCGAGCGTCGCACGAAACGACGCGACCAGGTGGTGAGGGATGTCGCGAACGAACCCCACCGTATCGCTGAGCAGCGCCGAGTGACCGCCCCCCAGATCCCAACGAACGGTCTTCGTATCGAGCGTGGCAAAGAGCTGATCGGCGACCCACTGCCCGGCGTCGGTCAAATGATTCATGAGCGTGCTCTTGCCGGCGTTCGTGTAGCCCACAAGTGACACCGTGAATTCGTCACTTCGCGAGCGCACCTCCCGCAGCTTGCGCCGATCGATTTTGGCTATCTCCTTCTTGAGATAGGCGATCCGGTCGCGCACGATGCGACGGTCGATTTCGATCTGACGCTCGCCCGGTCCGCGCGTGCCGACGCCGCCGACCGCGCCGACGGCCGTCCCACCACCCGCGCCGGCGATGCGCTCCAGGTGCGTCCACATGCCGCGCAGGCGCGGCGCGGTGTACTGAAGCTGGGCCAGCTCGACCTGGATCTGAGACTCGCGCGTCTTGGCGTGGCTGGCGAAAATATCGAGGATGAGTTCGCTGCGATCGATGATCTTGCGTTGCACGGCCTTTTCGATGGCTCGGATCTGGCGCGGGCTCAGATCGTTGTCGAAGACGACCGTGTCGGCACGGTTCGCCTCAACGCGCTCGGCCAGTTCCGCCAGGCGACCCTTGCCCAGGGCGTGCGCGTTGTGTAACGCCGTGCGCTTCTGGACCATCGCGTCCACCACGTCGACCCCGGCCGACTCGGCCAGTGCCGTGAGCTCGCCCAGCGGATCACTGAGATCGGCTTTCGTGCTGGGTAGGATCACGCCGGCCAACACCACGCGCTCGCGTTCGGCGTCCGGCTTTTCCTGAGCGCTTCGCGAAAGCGGACGAACGGCGCCCGAAGAGGAACGGTATTCGTCTGACGGGTGTGAGCGTATCGAGTGGACCATTGTATTTGCGGCAACCATCGTAGCATCGAGACGCCCCCAACGTCAACCGTGCAAACGGCGCACACGCAGCGCCGGCGGCACTTTGATCGGCTATGTCGTTTGGTAGTTGCGCTGTCGACGAGCGACGATCACCGTGGCGGCAGACAGCAGCGCCAGTGTCAACGCTCCCAGACCCCACACGGACAGGGTGGGAATCAGAGCCTCTTCTTCGCCGAACTCGTCAATGGGAAGCACGTGGCGCCAAGCCGGCCCGGTCATGGTAGCCGGATCGAAGTTGGTGCGCGAGCGAACGATGTCGATGAACCCGCTTGCCGCATGACCGGTAAGCAGCGGGTTGGTCGTCGGCAGCCATCCCCCGGTGCGGCTCTCCTCCAACTCAAGCACCGAACCGGTATTGAGAAGGATCACCGCATAGCCGCTCCCACCGATGATGAGCTTTTCCGGCTGCTCGTCCGGACGACTGGCAGTGCCTGAGGGGGGCGCGAAGTCGCAGCATGGGATGGTCTCGGTGACCACCAACCCGCCGCCGACGACGGCGTAGGTGAGCCGGTAGATCGCACCGCCCGCAGTGTCGACGATCCAGACTTCCTGGCCGTCGGGCGTTACGTCGATATCGACGCCGCCCGTTGGAGCGATCACGGTGGGAAGCGAGAGAATCGTTGGGCTGGTCGATAGGTCCGCAGGGTATACAAGCAGTTCACTGGTCGAGGCCGAGAGGACCAGAACCTGGTCGTTTGCATCGTCGTAGGTCATGGCATCGGCGAGTGAAGCAGAAGGTAATGGGATATCCACCAGCACCGATCGATCCACAATGTAATACATGCGGGACCGGGCCTTGTTAACGGCGTTGGCCCGCAAGGGGAATCGCTGAGTGACAATCAGCCCGGGCTCATCGGGTAGTACAATCTCCACTGTGTCCCGGGTGACAAGATCGACTTCCCACAATCGGTCGGGCGTTACCTCGTCCCCCTCCGTAATCAAAAGCGCGTCCGTGAAGCTCGGCAGAAAAGCTCCGTCGATCACCTTCGTACCCGTGGGACTCGGGATGGTCTGATCGAGCGGAATGTTGGTCGGCGGAACCGGAACCGGATTGATCCGCTTGAGCCCGGGTGCGTCGGGACCGAAAGGAACCGCGGTGATCAGCGACATCGGCACGATGGCTGTATAAGAATCAAGGAACGTCGGCCGCCCGGTCCAACCGGTCAACCTATCCTGGGTCCGATCGTAGAAGGGATCCCCCTCGCCGGCCCGGAACATCGAAGTGACGCCCTCGAGTGTCGTAATCCTGTCGCTGAACGGCGATTGCTCATACGTGGAGTCGCTGGAAAACGGATTTACGTAGCCCAGCCTGCGGACCAGTGGATTCCCCTCGAACACGGCCCTTCTGAACGGCATCAGGTGTCCGCCGTTACGCGTCCAGAAATCGCCGCCCGTCTCTCGGGCGATGGACAAATAGTAGTATCCGATGCCGGCGATGACGAGTTGTCCGCTGAGGCCCGCCTTGGCGAGGTGCTCTAAACGCGGACAGTACGTCTCTTGTTTGGCATGTCGAACTACAGAGAAAAGCGGAAACTGCGGGGCAAGCCAATCTCTTAGCCCTAAGCGACCCTCTTCGCCTTTCGTGCCCCCGTTGCCGGTGGTTTCCATGAGCACGCCCATCTGCTCGATCGCGTCGCCGACGAGATTGTAGACGTCCATGCTCTCCCAGTCGGACGCCGGACCGGGGTCCACTTGCGGATAGCCGTGATTCGCGAGGTAGGCCATCCAGCTAATGGCCGACGTCGGGAAGCAGTACATGGCACCCCCCGTGCCGAAGCAGGGTTCGTCGAAGCCGCAATCGCCATCATCCTTGCAGTCGATGGTAGGATCGCCCGTGCATTGGTTCGGATTGTTGGGCGGCAGGCCCTTGCGGAACGGCTCGGCGAGCTGATCGCGCTTCTGGTCGAAGTCCGGGACTTCCGTAATGACGTAGTTGGGCAGCACGTCCGCCGCGACAGGAACGGCGATACACAGAAAGGCCAACTGCGGAATGGACGTGGCAGCAACGCGTATCCCAAACGCTCTTGGGCGCGTGAGGCCGCGCCGCTCTAGATGACCGACATTTCCCATGAATCGATGCTCAAGCCGCCATTGTACGCAGATGGCCCGCTCGACGCAAGCACAATCGACCTCTGCCGCCGTGAATCGCGCCTAATTGCCCGTTCCACCGTGTTGAGACCTGTTCTACGAACCCTTGTCCGGGTCGAAGACGTACACGCGGCGCAGCTGCGAGAAGTTGATCGGGCTCTCGACCGTGAGCGTGGAGAGAAGCGGGCTCTCGACGTCGTGGTCGATCCGCGTGATCCGCCCGATCGTCAGAGCGGCCGGCAGCGTGTCGCTCATCGGATCGGAAAAGATCATATCGCCCACGCGGATCTTCCCGTCCTCGACGTCGCGAAGATTGACGTCGCCGATCCGCATAATGCCCTTGCCGCGACCGGTCAGCCAGTAGTAGGGATCGAGCAGGACGAACTCTTCCTTCTCGAACCGCCCGATCCGTACTTTCATCTGCACGCTCAGGTCGCTGAGGAGCTTTACGCGCGTCGTGTGCGTTCCGACCTTCTCGGCCACTCCGATCAGCGTCTCTTTCAGCAGAATCGCCATGCCCTGTCGAACGCCGCCGTCCCGGCCGTGATCGATCGAGAAATGATTTGAAACGACCGGCGCACCCGGCTTGATACCCTGCAACGAGCCGACGGTGACCAGGCGCGACTCGCGCCACGCCAGTAAGTCCTTCGTCACGACCTGCGCGGGGATCAGCTTGCCGACCGGACCGATCCCCCGACCGCCGACGTCCCACAGGCGGGTGGCCGTGAGAATTTCAACCTCACTCTCGAGTTGCCGAACGCGCGAGGCAATGGCCGCGATCTGATGCTCAAGCGCGTCGCGCTCACGCTGAAGCGCGGCGTGTTCCGCGCCCGACACAGGCGGCAGCGAGTCCGGATCTGCGTAGCCGGCTTGCCGGTCGGCGTTCACTTCGCCGCCAAGACCGACCACCGAAGTCACGGCATGTTGAAACGGAACGAGCACCTGAACCAGACTGATCAGCCGCCCGGTAAACCGCCCCGGCAAGAGGAAAGCCCCCAGCGAGAGAAGTAGTACGGTCAAATAGAGCTTGCGATACGAACTGATTCGGCGGTGACGGCGCATCGGTCCACGAATGATACGCACGCGGCGACGCGAATCAAACTTCCGTCCCCGGCTCAGGCCTCGCTGAGTCGCAACGCCGGCGCTGTGCGGAGCGCGCCATGCAACGCGACTTGGTTCGGCGGTTGATAGAGGTCGCGACGTGCGTCAACTGCCGGAGGAGGGACTTGAACCCTCACCTGGTTGCCCAGACGGGATTTTGAATCCTCAAGAAGGCGGCCTTTACGGGGTGACGGGGCGTTGTCATCGACGCCTACAACCCCGTTAGACCGCTTTCGTTTGTATTGACCCGCGCGTGGTTTGTACTCGTTTGGAGTGGCGCCTGCGACAATCCTGCGACAAAGCCGCGAAGAAATCACAGACAGCCTCTCATACGCAAGCACGGTGCCGCGCTCCGGCAGCGGCCCCCTAACGCTTTGCGAACGACGCACAGATGACCGCTGTTGCGTTCTGCGGGCTTGTCGAGACCGATGGTGCCGGAACACAGGCAATACGCAACAGCGGACCTTATTTTGCGTCGTTTGGAAAAGCGCGTGCGCTCAACGGGGCGCGTGCTCGGGACCTGCGAGGATCCGGGAGATTGTCCGGTGTTGCCATCGGTGGGAGCGGCCGGTTTTGGTGGGAATACCG